>DAOPYU010000497.1:0-3246 GCA_035353095.1 Candidatus Sumerlaeota bacterium
GCGAACTGTTCTCGAACATTCTCGAGGAGAAACTCGGCTTCGACCTCCTGCGCGACGTGCAGGTGCTGACGCCCACGCACAAAGGCCCGCTCGGGACGCAGGCGCTCAACGAAGAGATCCAGCGGCTGGTCCAGAGAAAGCGCTTCGGCGTGAACGTTCCGCCACATCAACCCAACCATCGCCCGCCTCTGCTGAAGGGCGACAAGGTCATTCAGACACGCAACAACTACACGCTGGGCGTAATGAACGGGACGGTGGGCCTGGTCCGCAACATCTGGCCGGACGGAACATACGTTTTCGAGTTCGACGGCGAGGAAATCGCGATCAAGAAGAACGACGCCGCTCTGCGCGACATCCAGCTGGGCTTCGCGCTTTCGGTCCATCGGGCGCAGGGCAGCGAGTTTCCCTGCGCGATTGTCATCATGCACAAGAGCAGCTGGTTCATGAACCGGCGCGAGGTGCTCTACACCGCCGTCACGCGCGCCCGCAAGAGCGTCATCCTCCTCGGCGACCGATCGGGCATCCGGGAAGCGGCGACGCGCGGGTCGGCGCAGCAGCGGACAACCTGGCTCTCCTATCTTCTTCCGAACGCACATTGTCTTTCCATGTGATTCCCCGGCAAGGTACGAATAGATGTCCACGCGCATTGACGACAAGTACATCGACGCGGCACGCAAGACGCCCATCCGGCAGGTCTGGGAACGCCTCGGCCTGCCCCGCGTCGAACACGGCCACGCAACGATTCGGTCTCCCTTTCGCGAGGACAGGAACCCCTCGTGCCAGTTGGGAGGGGAAAAGAACATCTTCTTCGATTTCGCCACGCGAGAGACCCTGGACCCCATCGGTCTGGTTCGCAAGGTGCGGGGCGTGAGTTTCCGGGAGGCGGTCGAATTCGTGCTGGAACGTTCGTTCGATTCTCCCGGCGAACAAGCCCCGAGGGCGCCTGCCAGACCTATGCGGCTCGACGCCATCGAAGAACTGGCGCAGGTCCGTGGCTGGCGCCCCGAGGCTCTGCACGCACTGGGAGCGGAATCCCGGAACGCGCAGGCGCCCCGGGAAGTCCATTTCCCCATGCGCGACGCAAAGGGAACGGTCAGCGGGTTTCGGCGGCGGCGCAGCGACGGCCACCCCTTCTCGTGTGGATCGAAAGCCCTGTCGTGCAAGGGATCGAAAAGCGGCCTGCTCTGCCCCTGGCCCTTGCCTGAAGACGCCCGCCAGGTTCTCGTGGTTGAAGGCGAGGCCGACGCCTGTGCGGCTCTGTCGGCGGGTTTCCCCGCGGTGGTCGCCACACCCGGCGCGCAGCCCTCGAGAACGTGCGTTCAGGACCTTCAGAAACTGCTCGTCAAACGGGAAGTCATCCTCTTTCCCGATCCCGATGAGGCGGGACGCAAATGGCTGGAGCGGATCGGCAAGGCGCTTGCCAATGTCCGATGCCTGGTACGGTTCGTACCGGCCCAGACCGAGGACCTCGACAAGCGGCTGCGAGGCGAAGAAAATCCGCGGGAAACGCTCGATGAACTCGTGCGGGACGCCATCCTGTTTTCGGAACCTGCCCCGGAGGACGGGAAAAGCAAGCCCATGATCTGCGGCTCGGGCAGCGGCCTGCCCCCGCTGATCCTGCCCAATGAGGCGCACGGGGAAAGGTTCAGCGACACGGCCCGAATGCTTTTCCCCGCAATCGCAAGAAAACACGTGCTCTTTCATCGTGGCGGACGGGTCGTGGAAATTGTCGAGACGCAGGGTGAGACCGGATTGTCGATCCTCTCTCCCGACGCATTCCGAACGCGCATCGAAAAACACTTCGACGTGCGCGTGTATCGGGCCGGACCGCACAATACACTCGATCTCAGGTCAACCGTCTGTCCCCGCGATACGGCCAAGGCGCTACTGGAAACCACCGAGGCGCGCGAGCACCTGCCCGCCATCGCCGGTCTGTCCGGCTGTCCGCTCATCGATGAGGAGGGACGCGTTCTGGGCCAGGGTTACGACCCGAAGACCGGCTGGTTCATCACCTCCGGCCAGACGCCTCCCGAAGTGCCTCTGAGCGAGGCGACGCAGGCACTGGGCGCCTTGCTCGACGACTTCGACTTCGTCTGCCCCGGCGACCGCAGCCGTGCGCTCGCCTCCTTCATCACCCCCGCGCTCCGGTTGGGCGGCCTGCTCCATCTGGTCCCCTGCGACGTGGCCGAGGCCAACACCAGCCAGTCGGGAAAGACCTACCGGCAGAAGGTCGTGGCCGCCCTCTACAACGAAACGCCCCGGATCATCACGCAACGCCAGATGGGCGGAGTCGGTTCCTTTGACGAATCCCTCTCGGCCCGGCTCTCCGAAGGCCGCCCGTTCATCCAGATGGACAACCTGCGCGGCAAACTCGACTCGCCCAACCTCGAGGCCTTCATGACCTCCGAACGCGCCTTCCCGGTCCGCGTGCCCCACAAGGGCGAGATGATGATCGACCCGTCTCGCTTCTTCATCTTCGTCTCGTCCAACGGGTTCGAGACCACCCGCGACTTTGCCAACCGCTCGGCCATTATCCGTATCCGCAAGCGGCCGCGCACGGCGCCGTTCCGGCAATACCCGGAAGGCGACCTGCTCACCCATGTGCGGGCCAGACAATCCTACTACCTCGGCTGCGTCTTTGCCGTCGTTCGGGCCTGGCTCGACGCGGGCAAACCCCGCACGCGCGAATCCCGCCACGATTTCCGGGACTGGGCCTGTTCGCTCGACTGGATCGTCCAGAACCTGTTCGGGACCGCTCCCCTGCTCGACGGGCACGACGCCGCCCGTGAACGCGTCAGCGACCCGAACAAAGGCTTCATCCGTTCCATCGCCGCTCAGGTCGAGGAACTGGGGAAACTCGGCCAGGAACTGACCGCTTCCGAGATCTACGAATTCGCCGAGGAAAACGACATCGCCATCCCCGGACTCAAGCAGTGGAATAGCGATTCGGGCAAACGCCGCATCGGAACCATTTTCTCGCGAACATTCGATGGCGCATCCTTGATCGATATCGAGGACTACCGCATTCTTCTCGGCTCGAAAAATATCTGGCGTCCCCAGTACTCCGACTACCAGCCACTCAAGTGTTATACTTTCGATCGCGTGGGAACCGGCGCCATCACCAACCCACAACCGGCCTCGACCGAAGACGTTAACCTCATGCCCTTCTGAGCCAGCCTTACGGGGCTGAGAGCACTCACCACCTCCCACGCATACAACCCCGCCTCAGGCGCTCCAGAAGCGTCT
>DAOPYU010000498.1:0-3241 GCA_035353095.1 Candidatus Sumerlaeota bacterium
ACCGGGGCGGAGGTGGGGGTGTCGTTTGCCTGGATGGTTGCGGGTTCGGCGGCCTGGGACTGGGCCGTCGGGAAGCACCCGAAGATTGCCCCGACAAGAAGTGAAAGCGCGATCCGTTTCCAGGGACCGAAGCCCCGTATTTCAACCCGCTCGTTTTGCATTTCCCCTGTCCCCTTTTGCGGAAAGAATTCGTTTCCAAAATCTACCCCAGAATACCCGGAGTCCGCAGAAACCGCAAAGGGAATAATCTTGTTTCGTTTCTGCAGGGCAATCTCGCAGGATCTCCCTCTCACCCGCATGTACGGAGTATCAGTCGTCGTCCCTGCGGGATGTGTCTTTCCGCGTTCTTTTTCGCGCCAATCGGGAGATTGGCGGTCCCGGGAACCGCTTTCCACCCACAAAAGGGACGTTTCAGGGCGGGCGTCCTCGCCCGCCAGGAAGAAAAGCCGAACTAGAGGCGACAGGCGCTTCAACTGCGGTTTTCAGGTTGGCGCGCAGGTCTGTCTCTGCCGGGGTGTTCGACACCTCCCCCCTTTCGCTCAGGGCTGGGTGGCCCAGGCGGCGTCGAAGGTGAGGAGGCTGATGTTGCGGTAGTTTTCCGGCTCGAAGAGGCAGCCCACGCGCCCGTCGGGGAGGAGGGCCAGGCAGCTATAGGCGAACCCGCCGGGATAGAGGGTTTTCTTCGTCGTCCAGGTCTGGCCGTCGTCGCGGCTCACGTGGAGCGTGCCGTTCCGGCGTCCTCCGGCGCCGGGCAACGAACAGAGGAGCGCGGGCGGGGTGTCCGAGAACCACAGGCCGGTCTTCGGCAGGCGGAGCAGGCTGCCCATGCAGGCCACCGTGGGGAGGTCGGGTTCCTCGCGCAGAACGTCCCAGGTCTGCCCGCCGTCTCGGCTGCGGGTGACCATGCGGACGCGCGGCCCGCCTTCGTTGCGGGCGTTGAGGAGCACGGCGCCGTCGGAGAGTTCGACGATCTGGGCCTCGTTGCCATTGCCGGACATTCCGTTCGGGATGGGGACGCGTTCGCTCAGGCGCCAGGTCTGGCCGGCATCGTCGCTGTAGAGGGCGGCGTTGCGCCATTTGCCGCCTCCCAGGGTTTCGTAGAGGGGAAAGAGGAGGCGGCCCTGGTGGGGGCCGTGGGTCAGCTGGATGCCGACGCCGGGACTGCCGGTGCTGATGACGTCGGCGCGGCGCGCAATGCGGGTGAGGTCGAGCGGTTCCGACCAGGTGGCGCCCGCGTCGTCGCTCGAGCGGAGGAAGACCTGCGTGTTGCGCGGCCCGTCGTAGCCGAACTCGGCCTGTTGCGTGCCGGCGGAGCGGTCGGAGTGGAACCCTTTGGGGTAGCGGACATACATCAGGAAGACCCGCCCCGACTTGCGTTCGACGACGGCGCAGGGGTCGTTGAGCGAGTCGCCGCCCCGGTCGTCAATCATTTGCTCGTCGAGCCAGGTGCGACCGCTGTCGAGGCTGCGGCGCAGGACGATGTCGTTCTGCGCATGGTCGCCCAGGCCGATGCGTCGCTCGGCAAAGGCCAGCAGGGCGCCCTGCGGCGTGGCGAGGAGCGCGGGGATGCGGTAGGCGTATTGTTCATGGGGGGTGAAGACCGCGACGGGCGCGCCCGGTCCGACCGGTTCGGAGGTCTTGAGGGACAGGGATCTACAGGAGGCCAGAGCGAACAGCAGAACGAATGGCAGCAAACAGCGGTGAACGCGGGGCAGAGGCATGGGACGAAGTTCTCCTGTCTGGAAAGATCCGGGGCGGGATCGGGTCCCGCCCCGGGAATTGCGCGGGTGCTGGTTCCGGCACGTGGAAGGACGAGTGCGATCGGTCTATTTCTTCGCTTTTCCGATGCGGGGGTCCGGGATGTTGTTGACCGCCGGCGGGGCGACGGTTCCGGCGGGCAGACTGTGGCCGGTCACGATTCCGAAGAAGTCAATGTTGTTGATCGTTTTCGAAATCTGTTCCGCGCCCTCGCCCCAGGCGTACACGTTCACGTTGGTCTTGGTGTGTCCCTTGGTGGACCAGGTGACGGTGGGGAACTGGCCGGCGCCGTTGTCCTTGACAATCTTGAGTCCGCCGGTTTCGTGGTCGGCGGTGACGACGATCAGGGTGTCGGAGCGCCCGGCGGCCCATTTTTTGGCCACCTGGACAGCCTTGGAGAGTTCGACCGCCTCGCACACGGCGCGCTCGATCTGGTTGCCGTGACAGGCCTTGTCCACCTTGGCGCCCTCGACCATGAGGAAAAAGCCGTCCGGGTCGTCATCCAGCAGATCGAGCGCTTTGGCGGTCATCTCGGACAGGTGGGGCAGTTTTTCGTACGCCTTTTCCCCTTTGTACTCGTACGGCACACCGTCTCCCGCATCGCCGAATTCGCCCGAAAGGAAAAAGTCGGGAGTTTGCGGGGTGAAGGCTTTCAGTTCGGTCCGGTCCCGCACGATGGCGTACCCCGCCAGGGTCGGGTCCACAAATTCGGCAAAATTGCCCCCGCCGCCCAACAGGACGTTCGGGCGCGACTGCTGGAGGAAATCGCGGGCGATGTCAATATAATGAGAACGATCGGCCGCGTGGGCGCCGAATGCGGCCGGGGTCGCATCGGTCATGTAGGACGAGGTGACGATGCCGGTGCTCTTACCCCAGATTTTGGACCATTCGACCATGTTGAGAATGTCCTGTCTGGCCCCCGGAATCCGCATGCCGACCACGCCGTTGTTGACCTTGACACCGGTGGCCAGAGCGGTGCCCGCGGCGGCCGAGTCGGTCACGGAATTGTTGGCCGAGTAGGTGCGCGCGCAACCCCGGTTGGGGAAGTCCTCGAACGACAACGCGCCGCCGTTGTAGAGGCGCGCGGCCCTGACCTGTTCCGGTCCCATGCCGTCACCGATGAAGAAAATCACGTTGTGGGGAGGCGTGGCGGCGGTTTTGTCCTTCGCCAGCGCACAGGCGCAAAGCAGCGTCAGGAATGAGAAAACGAACAGGAGCGAAACAGGCAGGCGACGGAACGTCGTCCGGGAGGGCGAAGTTGGCCGGGCCGGGCCGGCCCAAACAGGTTGAAATGAAGACATGACAGGGTCCTATCCATACGAATGGGTGAAATAGACGCCCGAAGGAATCGGGCGGGTCCGCAAACAGGAAGGTTGTACGGACTGACAACGGGCCGAAACCGGCTGTCCAGGGAACACGGGACGAGAAGGACCTGATCGCGCTCCCTGTCTGAATATCTGCTTAACATGCTTTCAGAAACCGG
>DAOPYU010000499.1:0-3238 GCA_035353095.1 Candidatus Sumerlaeota bacterium
CGCTCAAGGTCGAGGTGGAGCTGAAGGCGGCGGGGATTCGCGTCAAGTGCGACGCGCGCGAGACGGTGCGGCCGGGCTTCAAGTTCAACGAGTGGGAACTGAAGGGCGTGCCGCTGCGTATCGAGATCGGGCCGCGCGACATCGAGAAGGGGCACGTGGTCGTGGCGCGCCGGATTGACAAGGAGAAGGCGTTTGTCCCGCGCGCCGAACTGGTTCCGGCGATTTCCAAGGCACTCGACGTGTTCCACGCCGACCTGCTGGCGCGGGCCAAACAGCGCGTGAGCGATCTGACGAGCGAGGCCGCGACACTGGACGAACTTTCGGCTATCCTGAGTGAGAAACGGGGATTCGTGTGGGCCGGGTGGGACGGTTCGTCCGAGACCGAGGAAAAGGTCAAGGAAGCGACGAAAGCGACGATCCGCAATATTCCCCTCGAAGGCAGCGAGCCGACCGCGGGGCTCAAGGACCTGGTCTCGGGTCAACCGGCGAAGTACCGCGTGTTGTTTGCACGGGCGTATTAGTAAAGAGGCGGGCCTGGATCAAGAAGAAGCACGAGAACAAAAAGAAGAATAGAACCACGAAAGACACGAAACACACGAAAAAACAGAAATAGAACCACCGGAAGACACGGAATACGCGGAACGAGCGGTTTTCGTGTCTTTCGTGCTTTTCGTGGTTGAAAGCGGTTCCGCCGTTGAAAGTTGTTTTCAAGGGTTCGACGGAGTCGCGGAGGAGGTGGCAAGATGGCGATGCTGCGGTTGTTTCTGGCGGTGGATCTGATGGAAGCGCAGAAGAAAGCGGCGCTCGATCTGATCGAGCGTTTGCAGAAGGGGACGCTTTTCACCCAGAGTTTCCCGAAGTGGGTGGATGCGTCCCAGTTGCACATCACGATGAAGTTTCTGGGCGCCGTGGACGCGGGGCGTGTGCCGGAGATTATCCGGAACGTCGAGGCGGGCATCGGGAGTTTTCCCGCGTTTGACCTGAGCGTGGAACGGCTCGGCGTGTTCCCGAATCCGCGCGAGCCGAAAGTGTTGTGGGTGGGGACGGACCAGGGCAAGCGCCAGATCACGCAGTTGGCCGCGCGTCTGGACGACGCGCTGGTGCGGTCCGGATTCGAGCCGGAGATGCGCGAGTTTCACCCGCACCTGACGCTGGCGCGCATCAAGGCGCTGCGGGGCGCGTCGGCGCTGATGGGCGTGGTGGACAGCCACCGTGACGCGTCAGTCGGGGTGGGGCGGGTAGATCACGTGACACTCTACAGCAGCGACCTGAAACCGGAAGGCCCCGAGTACCTGGCTCTACATTGCTGGCCGTTGCGGGTGAAAGAAGAAAACGGAGGGAGTGGAACGTCGGAGTAAATCGTCCGCCGGAGTCTTATTCGCAACTGAAGGGATAGTTCCTACTGAATTGAGAAGTACCATCGAGCCTCGTGCAAAAGTCGTCGAGTCGTTCTCTTTTCAGGTGAGAAAAGGAAAACAGGCGTATCAAGCGCCAACGGCGGGGATGAAAGAGGGGGTTAATTAGTCCTCACGTGGTCGGCTGAACGACTGGACCTTTGTCGCGTCCCAGTAGTCGGCCTGCATGCCCGGGATGTCCGCTTCGGTCCAGACCCGGACGGGGAAACTCTGGTGAGAGATTTTCTTCTCTGTCGCCAGATTCGGACGCAGGAAGGCCTCGAACACGGCGATGTCCCACAAAACTCGTTCGCTCTCGTCCGGAGCATAGGTTTCCCACCGCCTGACCAGATAGTCCCGGATTCCTCCCGTGCCTTTGAAGTGGGCTGACGCATCGGCTTTGGCCCACCTGAACTTGAGAAGGGTGCTGTAGGCCATGACATGCAGCTCGACACCACTCCTGGGGAGGTAGGCGGCGGCGTTCAGATCGCCCTGACAATTGGACTCGTTGGTCGTGAGTTCGCCGTTGTTGTAGCGGTACCCCATCACGTAAACGGCCAACTTGTCTTTGATACTCGGGTCAATCAACAGTGCGGACGCGGCTGTCGTATAGGCCCCCAGTACGAAGAGATGGAGTTTCTGACCGGCAGGCGTTTCCTTTGCTTTGGCGATGATGTCTTGTACGGCGGGAGAATCAACCGGTGTGGCGGCATCGGGCATCGGATTCAGCGCCCCAAGCGGATGGGAGACCGTACCCGTCAACTTCATCAGCGCGAGGATTTCCTCGTTCATCTTCTGGCTCTGGCGCGTACCGTCGGCGAAACTGGATTTTTCCCCTGTCCAACCCATTGAGGACAGACCGACGATATCGAGTTCCGGAGCGACCAGCGCGCGGAAGACGGCGTAGGAATCATCCACCTCGGCGGCCATGTCGGTATCAATATAGACACGGGGTTTCGCCGATCCATTCACGGTCGCCTGTACCGTCGTTTCCTGCGCCACGGCATGAACAGCATGTAAGGCGCAGAACACAATAAGCACCGACAGCAATCGCCGTAACGTCGTCATCGGATTTCCTCTCCTTCAGAATAGGGTGCCCTGTAAGAACGATCTCATTCGAATTGTTTCCGGAAGTCGCGGAATTCGGCGCGCAGGGCGGCCAGTTCGTCGCGGAGTTCGGCCATCTGCTCTTCGAGTTGGGCGATCCGCAGGTTTTCTTCCTGGACCTCCAGTGCGGCGGATTCGAGGCGAATGTTCCCGTTGGAGGAGAAGTCGTTCTCTTCCTGAGGTTCCCCGGCGAGCAGGTGGGCGTAACGCGATTCCTTGAAGCCGATCTGGCGGGGGAGTTGTTTGACGAGCGGTTCGGGCCGGTCCATGAGTTTCTGGAGGGTGGCCTCAACCTCGGCGAGGTCGTTGAAGTCGTGCATGCGCTTGCAGTGCCCGCGCAGTTCGCCGAGAGTCTGGGGACCGCGGATCATGAGTTCGCAGAGGAGGACGACCTGGGCGTCGGTGAGTTGGAGCGCCGGGCCGAAGTTGTGTTTGTATTTGGGGACACGGGCGTCGCTGGAGAGAACCTGTGCGGCCAGGGCGATCTGGCGCAGGCCGTCGAGGGCGCGCACAACGGTCTTGTCGTCGTAGGAGACCATCGGGTTGCGGTTGGATTTCTGGTTACAGGCCGTGGTGAGCGAGTTGAGCGTGAGGGGGTAGTATTCGGGTGTAGTGAGGGCTTTTTCGATCAGGCAACCCAGAACGCGTACCTGAGAGGGAGTCAGGGGTTCCATACACGGACCTTTCAGTCAAAATCGGCGCGGCGGACCGAAAGTCTGGCGGGTCGCGCCAGCCCC
>DAOPYU010000500.1:0-3236 GCA_035353095.1 Candidatus Sumerlaeota bacterium
AATACGGCCGCCGGAAATCCGCAAAAAGCCAGAGCGAAATCGTCCGGGAAAGCCCCTCTCCGCCAGCTCTTTCGCTTTGACCCACCCCAATCAGACCGCTGGCGGGTCGTGTGCCCGAACCGGAATTCCCTGTTGCGGTTTTTTGACTTTTTTCCCCCCATCTGCCATAGTTGTTGACAGTGTCGGCGTTTTGGGCGACAGTGTTCGTCTGGCACAAGAGCCGGGGGAGTTGGACAGTCCCCTCAGCGGCGCCCCGGCTTCTCTCTGGCAGGGGCAGAAAGGGCTCTTTTTGTGATCCGATCGGCACGTTTTCTCATCCTGATTCTGATTCTGACGGCTCTGTTCGGGGCCTGTGGCGAGAGTTCCCGCGTGCGGCGTGTGACGCGCGTCGAGTACCTGCCGTTGCCCAAGGACGCCCCCGTCGAGGTTCTCACGTCCCCGGAAAAGCGCGTCTATGACCGAATCGCAATCGTGGATTCGAATCATTACGTGCTTCCCGATTACTACCCCAGAAGCCACAACGCCATCGAACAGGCGCGCCACAAGGCGGCGGCCGAACAGCACGAGAAAATGTTCGAGAAAATGCGCGAGGATCTGCGCGTGACGGCTCGCGAACAGGGCGGCGACTGCGTCCAGAATGTGCGAAAAATGCGAATGCAGGTGCGGGGCATTCTGCCCGACCCGAGCGCTCCCATGCCCGGTCTGAAAACGCAAGGGGACCACGACGAGTATTTCCTGCGCGGCGAGGTGATCAAGTTGACGCCCCGCCAGGGGAAGGCGGCCGCCTCCAAGGCGGGCGCGCTTGCCCCGGCGGTGGACGCCGATACGGCCACCTCCGCCACGGCGACCCAGCCGATGCCGGTGCCGCCCGAGCCCCCCACTCTTGAAAATGAAAACACCGGCGCGGCGGACGAAAACGCCGCCCCCGAAACCCCGGCAGATGCGCCGCAGGAGGAAACTCCGCCACCGTCCGGGCAGGATTCCCAGTCCAAATAATAGAAGGCATCACCTCAACCCTAAACGCGAGAAGGAGCAAACAAACTATGAGCAAGACCTACCGCATTGCCGTCATGCCGGGAGATGGCACCGGCCCCGAAGTGACCGCTGAAGCCGTCAAGGTACTGAAGGTCGCCGCCGACAAGTTCGGCTTCAAGGTGGATCTGACCGATTACGATTTCGGCGGCGAGCGCTACAAACGCACGGGCGAAACCCTGCCCGACTCCGCCATCGAGGAACTGCGCGGCTACGACTCGATCCTCCTGGGCGCCATCGGTCACCCCGACGTCAAGCCCGGCATTCTGGAAAAAGGCATCCTGCTCAAGGCCCGTTTCGCCCTGGACCAGTACATCAACCTGCGCCCCGTGCGCCTCTACCCGGGCGTCGAGACGCCCCTCAAGGACGCCAAGCCCGAAGACATCAACTTCGTCGTCGTGCGCGAAAACACCGAAGACGCCTACGCGGGCATGGGCGGCGTGGTCCACTACGGCACGTCGAACGAAGTGGCCACCCAGACCGCCGTCTATACGCGCGCGGGGGTCGAACGCGCCATCCGTTACGCGTTCGAGTGCGCCAAAAAACGCAACGCCAAAAAACCCTGGCGCGGCCTGTCGCAGAAGGACCTCGACGCCGGGTACATCGGCCAGCTCACGCTGGTCGGCAAGACCAACGTCCTGACGTTCCTCTTCGACCTGTGGGAACGCGCCTTCCACGAAATCGGCGCCGCCGAGTACCCCGAAATCAAGCGCGACTACAACCACGTGGACGCCTGCTGCATGTGGTTCGTCAAGAATCCGCAGTGGTACGACGTCATCGTCACCGGCAACCTGTTCGGCGACATCATCACCGACCTGGGCGCCATGATCCAGGGCGGCATGGGCGTGGCCGCGGGCGGCAACATCAACCCGCAGGGCGTCTCGATGTTCGAGCCCATCGGCGGTTCGGCGCCCAAGTACACCGGCATGAACATCATCAACCCGCTGGCCGCCATCGGCTCGGCGCACCTGATGCTGGACGCCGCCCTGGGCGAAACCAAGGCCGCCGAGGCCATCGAAGCCGCCATCATGGACGTCACGGCCAACAAACTCAAGTCCATGGCCGCCGGCAAGATGGGCTACTCGACCACCGAAGTGGGCGACCTCGTGGCCCAGCGCGTGGCCGACTACAAGGGCTGACCCGCACAGGTGACCTCTGCCGCCCCGCGCCCCCGCCGCGTAGGCTGTTGCGCAGGGGAAAGTTTCTGAGATGAACTTGGAAACCGCAGTTGAGCGCCAACGGCGCGGATTTATACCAGCCTGGGGCAAGCGAAGCGTCGCCCCAGGAAAGGCGTCCCTTCCTTTACAAGGGCTGAAAGCCCGGACTATGGAAAAGCGGAAAAGGACCTGGATAGTCCGGGCTTTCAGCCCTTGCGCGAATAACCGATCGGTTTTCCTGGGGCGATGCCCCAGGCTGGTATAAGACGCGCCTTTGGCGCTTACCGACCACCTCGAACCCAGGCGTCTGGAAATCACCCGTCGGGTATTTTCAATGTGTTTGGATTTCAGGGGCTTATGGTTTCAACTGCGGTTTATAGGATGAAAAACCGTTGTCCCCGCGTCCTGATCGTCAGGGCGCGGGGACATCTATTTTCGAGAAAGAACATCCAGAATCCCGGTCGTAAATCGCAGTTGAGCGTCTCTGCCCCGGCTTTACTCCAGGCGGGCGAGACGCCCGCCCTCCCAGGAAATGCCCATTTTTATAGGAAGAAAGCGGTTGCCGGGAACGCCAATCTCCTGATTGGCGCGGACCAGAACCTCCTCCAACGGCTATCCGACTCATACAGAGTCCATTCATACTCAGTTGAATTCAAAATGACACGATCCGGGCGGCATCCTGAAACAATCTTTTGTCCCCTCAGGATAAGCCTTCCTGAAGAAAAAAAACCAAAGAGAAGTTGACGGCATAACGGGATTTGCAGGATGTGGCGAGATTCGATTCGTATCCTGTTGATCCTGTTATCCTGTCCCTTTTGTTTCGTTCTGTTCCGAAAGAGTTCTTCGAGTTCGTATCTTTCTGAATGCAAATGGGTATCATGCGGGAACCCAGATTCGGGATGTCCCGGTTTCATCTCCTCTGGGGGGGCGCTCTTACAGCGCCAATCAGGAGATGGGTGTTCCCGGCGCCCACTTTCTTCCCATAAAAAGGGCCTTTCTGGGAGGGTGCCTCGCCCGCCTGAAAGAAATACCGGACGATAGACGCTC
>DAOPYU010000501.1:0-1615 GCA_035353095.1 Candidatus Sumerlaeota bacterium
GCAGGATTTCGCGGGCCAGCGCGATAATGGCCTCCGCCTGGGGCAGCACCGCCGCGTTGCCATTCTGCAGGCCATTGCGAACCGAGTAATAGGCCGCATCACTGTAATTGCTCAGGTCGGCCAGCTGGGTCCGCCATTTCGGCCCATTGGGGTACCGGTCTCCAAAAGTTTGAATGAGGTCGTTCACGGCCAGTTTGAGGGTTTCAGGACTGATCTGCTGGATCTGGCGGAACGCCTGGTTGATCCGCGCCTGCTCGCTCTGTGCATTGGCCGGGGCCGGCGGGGGAGTCTGGGCCACCGCGGAGGCCAGGCAAAACACACTGGTTCCCAGAACAGTTGCGCAACAGAACTTCCGGAACTTTGACATAACAGAGAACATGAGACAACTCCTCACTGAAGTATTTGCGGCTGTGAACACACCCCCAGCCGGTTGAGACGGTTACTGCGTGTCGAGCATCTGACGGATGGCACGTAACATTTCACGGGGACCATAGGGCTTCTGCAATAACCCGGTCTTGCTGGTCGGCGAGAAATCTTCACCCAGGTATTGATGGCTGTAGCCGGTCAGGAAAATGACGGGAAGATCCGGACGCTGAGCGCGGATGGCATCGCGGACCCCCGGACCATTGAGCCGGGGCATGAGGACATCGAGCAACGCCAGATGGATCCGATCGGCGTTTTCCTGAAACAATTCGACCGCCTCTTGCCCATCGCGCGCAACCAGAAGGTGATACCCCGCCCGCTCCAGAACCCGCACGGCAATCCCGCGCACACGTTCTTCGTCTTCCGCCAGCAGCAGGGTTTCGGTCCCTCCGGCAGGCAGAGTGAAGGCTTTCAAATGGCTGGTCTCGGTTTCATCCTCGGCCGTGTGAAGCACCGGCAGGTAAATTTTGAAAGAGGAACCCTGTCCGATTTCGCTCGACACACTGATGAGTCCGTCGTGCTGGTGGACAATACCATAGACGGTCGCCAGACCGAGTCCGGTTCCCTGGCCGATTTCCTTGGTGGTAAAAAAAGGCTCGAAAATCCGGTCCCGAACTTCCGGTGTCATGCCAGTTCCCGTGTCGGTCACGGCCAATTCGACGTAATCGCCCAGTTTAGCCCACGCATTCTGCTCACAGAACGCGCGGTCGAACGAAACATTTTCCGTCCGAATGAAAATCGTTCCCCCTTGCGGCATGGCGTCACGCGCGTTGACACACAGATTCATCAGGACCTGCTCGATCTGTCCCGGATCGGCCTGCACCTTTTGAAGTTCCACACCGGGAACAACATTCAAGTCAATGTGCTCCCCGATCACGCGGCGGATCATTTTGAACAGACCGCCAATGGTATCGTTGAGATTGAGCGGCATGGGCCGCAGAAAATCGCGCCGACTGAACGTGAGCAACTGGCGCACCAGCGCCGCCGCACGATCCACCGCCACAGTCACCTCCTGCAGGTGATCGCGGGTCTGCGGACGCAGGGTCCGATCTTCCATGGCCAGATAGGTGTACCCTTGAATCCCCTGCAACAGGTTGTTGAAATCGTGGGCCACCCCACCCGCCAACTGGCCGATGGCTTCCATTTTCTGGGCTTGCCGCAGCTGCGACTCGAGGGAGGTCTTTTCCGTCAC
>DAOPYU010000501.1:1625-3225 GCA_035353095.1 Candidatus Sumerlaeota bacterium
CCAGTCAATCAGGCGTTTCTGGCCGTTTTTTGAAAGGCAGTGGTTGCGGTGCATGCCGGTCGGGCCGACCGTGACGGAATCATCAAGAACCGCCCGGACCGCCTCGCGCTCGTCGGGAGGGATCAGGACATCCCAGAAAGGGCGGCCCAGCAGATCGAAAGACGAATACCCCGTACAAACCTCACAGGCATGGTTAAACAGGACCACATTGCCATTGGTATCGAGCACCCACACCAGCGCCTGGACCGTTTGCAGGACCGTCGAGTTAAAGTCGCGCTCACGCTTGAGCAGAATCTCCGCCTGCTTGCGGCGCCGGGCGTCGCGAATGGCCACCAGCACACACTGCCGTCCCCCGATTTCCGAAAGACGCACGGCGATTTCAGCCCAGAAAACCTCGCCATTGGGCTTGCGAATCCGGGATTCAAAAACGGAAACGCTCTTGTCGTCGGCCCGCCGGATGTTCGCATTCCAGGACTCCAGCGAGGACTCCGGATCGTTTTCCGGAATCAGGTCGGTCAGGGTCAGACGCAACGCCTCCTCGCGTTCGCACAGGAAAAGCCCCAGGGTCGTCTGGTTGACATCGAGACACTGACGGGTGTCGGCATCCAGGATGAAGAGCGCTTCACTCGAGGCGTTGAAAACTTCCCGGTAGTTGCACTCGCTTTCGAGAAGCGCTTTCTGGGCTTCTTCGTGCTGCTGAATCTCCCGCAGCAGATCCTCGTTTGTGCGGGCCAGTTCCCGGGTCCGCCGATCCACCGCCCGGTGCAGGCGACGGTTGAAAATATATAAGAGGGTGGCCGTTCCACTGATGACCAGAAGGGCCAGCAGACTGAGCCCGATCGTCCAGTGCAACCAGCGTTGATCGGGAGGAGTATCCGGATAGTAGAAAAACAAATCGGTCGAAACACCCGCAGCGACAAATCCCGTTTTAACATAACTATTCGCGATATGGTCCCAGCGGTTGGGGTTGATATGTCCGATCTGAACCAGATCAGACAGGATCAGTTCTCGCAGACTTTGGGCTTCATATTCGAGCTGCGCGCGCGTCCGCTTCGGACTGTAGCGTTCGAGGATCAGGTCAATCATTTCATCGGGATGTTCGAGCGCATAGCGCCATCCCCGCAGGGAAGCATCGCGGAAGGCGCGCACCCGGGCGGGATACTGGTGGATCTGCTGCCGGGTCGTGTAAAGACAGTCGCCATAGAAATCGGCGGAATAATAGTTCGGCCGGATGATGTTGATCGCAATACCCCGCCGCTTCATCTGATAGGGGGCATCCGTCAGGTCGGCGCTCATGACATCCACTTTTCCCTCGATCAGGTCATCGAAGCGCCACGTGTGTGGAACACGGATCAGATGGTCGAGCGAGATGCCTTCGCTTTGGAAGATATCGAGAAACTCCGCTTCCGTGTCGGGATTGAACATCACCCGCTTGCCCGCGACATCCGCCGGAGTCTTGATGCCCGAGTCGGCCAGAGCAATTCCGATTTTGGGAGAATGCTGCTGGATGGCGGCCAGAAGCACAATGGGTTTTCCCCGCATGTATTCGACAAACGGATAGGTGGTGGAAACGAGAAAGTCCGCCCGCCCCGCCAGCAGT
>DAOPYU010000502.1:0-3208 GCA_035353095.1 Candidatus Sumerlaeota bacterium
TCCGGCAGTCCCGCGATCCCCGCCGCCTCGTGCGTAACCCGAACCGCTTCGGCCCTCAGGGTCAGCGTCATACCGCTCGGGAGCGTGACCTGCCGCCCCCGGACGGGCGCCACCGGAGAACTGTTCCCACTGACCCCGATTAAAACCATCTTCCCGTCTGGAGAGACCCGGATCTGGTCGGCGCTCGGAAGGCTGAAGAGTCGTCCCCCATCGGCGAGTTCGCGAACGATTGTTCCCGCCGGAAGCGATTCAAACGGGAACCAGTCCGGCTCGGGATCGGTGGGTAACTGCTTCAGGTAGTTCTGCGCGGCTCGTGCGTGTGCCTGGAGTACTCCCTGCGCTTCCTGCCGAATGGTTTCACTGGCGGTGTGTCCTGCCTGCAGGATGGTACGCATCTGCGCGAGTTCCGAACGGATGGCGTCAAGGGATCCATCGAGCCCCCCGGGAACACTCCCGCCCACCGACGTGGGGATGCGGTCGCGGATTTCTTTCAGAGCCGCCACGCCGGAGGTCAGCAACAGCGCCGTCTCCGTCCGGGAGGATTCCAGACTCTGGAGAACCCCCGCGAGATAGGGGAGGCGATCCTGCCCCCCGGCGGTCAGTCCCAGCCCCTCGGCCAGAATCCGCGCCAGCGCCAGAAGTTCATAGTGGTTCCCGGCGCTGCTCGTCTCCTCGATTGTCAGTTCCTCCCCGCCATATCCCGCGCCGCTCATCCGTCCACTCCCGCGGCTGCCTTGAGCAGCCGCACACACTCGTAGATTTCCCCGATGTCCAGATCGCGGGGGGCTGTTCCGATCATCGCTTCCACGCTTCGCCTCCATGTGTCCGGAGTCCCGGTCCGGCCATAATCGGCGCCGCTCTCCATCGCCCGGGCGAGCAGGTGGCCGGGACTGCCGGGTGTCCAGTCATAGAGAACACCCCGGGGTGTTTTCAGGCGTTTCTGCGCCACAATCCGCTCAACCGCCGCCCGCAGGTCCCGGATGTAAAGAGGGGTCAGGGGGGCGTCCTCCAGCGCCTCCAAGGCCGGAACCCCCACGCCTCCGTCCGGTTCCCCCAGGGACGTCTTGCTTCCGTCCATTTCATACCGTGTCCATCGGGTCTGCTGGAGTTGAAAGTAGCCGATCATCGTGACGATCATCTCGACGACTTCCGAGTCCGTCGGGGCGACCAGACACTGCCCACCCGTTCCCGTGGCCATGTTCTCATAACTCACCTGACACGCCGCCCACGAGGATGCGCGAGGACAGATCATGCTCGATATCACGCCCCGCGCCTTGAGGTAGGCCACGGTCTCATAGAGGCGCGACATGACGAGTGTGTACGAGTAACCGATGTGGTACTGGTTCGCCTGTTCATCACCGATGGTGATCAGCATTTTCTGTGCGCCGGAGGCCCACTCGGTCTGATCGGCGGCCAGTTCCATCGCGTTCAGGTACCATTCGTAGCCCCCTCCGGCGGAGGGAAGACGGCGGGTAGCCGCGCTGAAGACGGCCGGATCGCGGGTCGGCTGGCAGAGGATCAACGCCCGGCCTGCGTAGGTCGGCTCGTTCGTGCTCCCGTCCACCCCCTGCTGCATCAAACCGATCCGGGTCCCCCCGTACGTCTCGATCACGCCGGAGAAAATCCGTCCCACCTGACTGCGAACCGTATCGATGACTGTCCCCATGCTGCCCGAGGTATCCACGATAATCATGACGTCGAGCGTGTTGCCCACGCATCCCATCGCCCGTTCGACGCGGTTGAGGTCCCGCATCCGTTCGGTGATGTGGCGGCTGAAACAGCGCCGTCCGACAAAGGGGTTGCGGGTCATGGCGTCGGTTCCTCCCATGCCGCCCAGAATGCGCCCGGCGTTTCGTGGACTACCTCGACCTCGACGTACCGCACACGGGCGCGCTCGGGGGAGTCATAGACCAGAATCAGGGTCGAACCGGACTGGAGGCCGAACCGCACCACCCCGTTCGCATCGACATTGACGATGGACGGATCCACACTCTCGAACTCGGGAATGCCGTCCGGGTTTCCCCGGATCGAGAGCGGAATCGTCCGTTCCACCGGAGAGCGCGAGACCCGGATCGTTTTGGGAAAGACGTCCCAGTACCGGACGTCGAACAGGTCGCTCATGGCGTTTTTCCTCTCAATTCGTCATCGTGTCCGGGCTGCCGGTGACAAGGACGGCGCCGCAGGCCGTCACATCGCCCACCCGCGCGTTGGGCCGTCCCTCGGTCAGGGTGTTCAGACTCCCCGTGACAATCGGTGTCACTCCGTGCCCGGGAATCGGACAGACGTGCAGATCGCCCATTCGGGCCACCGGGCATCCGTTGACAAAAGTTCGCATCGCGCCGGTCACGATCACACCGCCGTGGCTGCTGGTGTCACCCAAGCGGGCCTGGGGCTGTCCCATGTTCCTTCCTCCTCAAACGGAATCGGGGGCGGACTTCGAGTTCACAGACCCAGTCCATCCCGCGCCGATCGAGAGCGTTCTGGATCGCCCGCTGCGTCCAGAGCGCCTGTTCGAGACGGTGCGTGGCCGAAAGACTCTCCGGGTGCTGGCGGTAGTGGTAGAGGGCACGAGGCAGGTGCGCGATTTCCGTCACTTCCGAGAGCCGCAGGCAGAGGTCGTAATCCATCGCCAGGGGAAACGTGGGATCGAACCCGCCGATCTGTTCATAAACACTTCGCCGCAGGAGCCGGAAGTGGTGGGTCATGAAATCGAGCAGGAGCCGTTCCTTCGAGTAAGGGATCCGGCACCGCCGTCCGAGCGCTCCCGGACGTCCTTCTGAGTTCATAATCTGGTGATCGGTGTACACCATGCCGATTTCTGGGTGGTGGTTCAGATATTCGGCACATTCTTCGACGGCTGTGGGTTCCAACCGGTCGTCCGCGTCCACGAGGCCGAGAAAGTCCCCCTCTGCCCGCGCGCACGCTTCCGCAAGGACTCGGCCCCGTCCCCGGTGTTCCGAAGCGACGAAGCGAATACGCGGATCGGTTTCGCTCAAATCCCGGGCGATGTCTGCCGACCCGTCCGTCGAACCGTCGTCCCAGAGGATCAGTTCCAGATCGCCGAAGCTTTGAGCCAGTACGCTGCCGACCGCCTCGGACAGATAACGTTCGGCGTTGTAAACCGTCATGACAATCGAAACTTTGGGTTGCATGGATCGCTCCTCACGGGTTGAGAAAGGTCATGTTCGCGGCCTTCACAAGGATGTTG
>DAOPYU010000503.1:0-3198 GCA_035353095.1 Candidatus Sumerlaeota bacterium
GGGCAATGTCCAGATGCTCGGTAATGGTGGGGTGTTCGTCATGCAGTTGAAGGGACAGGTTGTTGCCCAGATCGTAGAGGATCGAGGACTGGATTGAAGGCAGACTCTTGTTGGCGGCCAGTTTCTGGAGCAGTATCTGCGACTTGAGGCGGTCGTCTCCTCCCTGAAGGCCATACAACTGGCTCAACCGGTAGTCGCCCAGGGGGCGCAAGGGCGAGTCGGGCGCATACCGGATGGCCTGTTCATAGTGGTCCACGGCGGCGGGGAAATCCGCGGGGATACGCGAAGAGGAATTCCACCGGGCCATGGTTTCGCGGAAATAGCACTCCGCCATCAAATAAACCAGCGCTTCGAGTGAGGTTCTCGGCTGATGCTGCAAGAGCCCCCGCCGGGCCCCCAGGGTGTACACATCCTGGACTTTTTCGTTGAGAGACGCGTTTCGCAGCTCATCCTTCAACCCCGGATCTTCCGGAAAATCCAATCGGCTGAAAACGAGATTTTCCAGGGTATTCGTGGTCGGATATCCGGGAAAAAGTCCGAAAAATTCGATTTCCGTCCCCGTTCCTTTGGGTGCGGACGTTTTCTTCGAAGTCTCTGCCGGCAACGCGACTCGGACGGGTTTCCGGGTCGCAACGGGCGTCGGAATCCCTTTGGGCGCCGCGGGGGTCGGGATGACCTCCGACGGCTGCGGAGTTTCAACCCGGGCCACCGGACGTTCGGTCGCTTTCGGCGTTGGAGACGGAGACCGGACGGGAATCGGCGCCGGCGTGGGGATCGGTTGTTTCGTGCGCGGAAGCGCCAGCGGCAGGGCCACTGCGGGAGTTGGCTCCGGAGTTCGGGTCCGTTGTGGCGTGGGCGTCGGCAGAGTCGGAAGGGAAACGCGGGGTGTGGGCGCCGGAGTTTTCGACGCACCGGAGGCGGGTTCCGGTGTGGCGGTCCGTGCCCCCGGACGCGGTTTCAAATCAACAATGATCCGCCCTTCGCTTTGAAGGGTATAGTCCAGTGTCTCGAAATCGTCCGTCTTCAGGTCAAAGGTCAGGGTCGTGCGTCCCTCGGCGGTCTGGACTTGAACGCCCTGAACCAGCGCGTTGGAGGCCGGTTTCGGCTTGAGCGAGGAGGGCGCTTCGCACCCCACCAGTTCGATTTTCAAGGGCTGTCCCTTGCGGACGGGGGTCACCGTATAAGGCACCATCTGGTCCACTTGCAGGACGATCCGGTTGCGGTCTCCCGTGGCCAGCAGGTCTATGGCGAGAAGTTGACGCGGCCGGGGTTCCTGGGCAGCGCCGGGCCGCAGGCACAGCCACACGCCCAACAGCGCCGCCACGCACACTCCGACCCCGGTTTTCTGCAATTCCCGAACCATCTAGACATCCCTGCCACCCGGAAGATGGACCCCAGCCCTGACCGTGTCCTTGACACAGGTCCGGCTTTGACGCCTGTCTGGTGCAACGGGTGTGCCAGAAGGAAACAACCCGGGGGGAAAAAGGAAAATTTTGCCGGGAGGAGAACCCGACACGCTTTCTCACGCCCCACCGGCAGAAATAGACAAGAGGCTGAAATCAGGATGGTTACGAAAGGGATTCAGCCGTCCGGAAGATTCCTGGAAACTCCCGAACGGCTTGGAGAAATCGGATGCGGCCCAACGCGCCGGAAAACCGGGGCGAAGTATCCGAATTCCGGAACTCAAGCCTTGACCCGGTTTTTCGTCAGGATTTTGACCGTGTGAGGGGACCGCGAAATCTCCTGAAATGTTCAGAAACCGCAGGCCCCCCCTGTTCCGGTTATCGGCCCGCAAGTTCCAGCGCCTTCAATTTTCGGCGTCTCTCAAAGGTGATCCGCGTGTCGCCCCAGCAACCCTTTTTCCGGACACCGGTCAATCTCGGGTTCCAGCGTGGCATGCGCAATGGACCACGAGTCTTTTAAATACCCATGAACGTCCTCGAGTGTCTGCTCCACCGCTGCCAGCGGCTGGTCTTCAAACACCAGATGAGCCGTGAGCAGGCGCTGGCCCGAGCCCGCTTCCCAGGCATGCAGGTGGTGGACGTCGCGAACGGAGAAATGTTGTTCGATCCCCCGTTTCAACTCTTCCAGGTCCAGACCTTCGGGCGTTCCTTCCATCAGGATGTGGAAGGTTTCGCGCAGCAGGATCCAACCGCTGTGGATAATGACAAGGATGACGAGCAACGACGCCAGGGGGTCTATCCAGGGGCCGTAACGCCAGTCGGAAAACAACGCGGCCAGCACCACGACCACCGAGGAAAGCGTGTCCTGAACCAGGTGCAGGAAAGCGCCGCGAATGTTCAGATCGCCGTGCGCGTGCGACTTGAGCAGGAAAACGGAGGCCAGGTTGGCCAGCAGGCCGATCAGGGCCACCGTGAACATCAGAGTCCCCTTCACGGCCTGGGGATGGGCGAGGCGGATGAGGGCCTCACGCGTGATGATCGTGGAGACCACCAGCAGAACGGCGCTGTTGAGGAGCGCGGCAAACACTTCCAGCCGCCGCAGCCCGTAGGTGTGCCGCAACGAGGGGGGACGGCGTCCCAGGCGTCGGGCGAAGAACGCAATGAAGAGCGCCGCCACATCGCTCAGGTTGTGCAGGGCATCCGACAGCAGCGCCAGACTGCCCGACAGAACGCCCCCCACAAACTCGGCCACGACAATGCCGCTGTTGAGCAGAATGCTCAGAACGAGATTCCGGTCGAGCTGGTGCGCGGAATGGTCATGTCCCGGATGAGAGTGACAAGCATGATCGGAGTCCTGGATGTGGGGGTGTTCTTGGGTTGTTTGTTCATGTGGAGTTGGAGTGGGATGGGGGGAAGCCATGAGTCGGGTCCTGACGCGCAACGAGAAGCCTCAGATACAGAAATCTCTTTCAGGGGGCGCTGTAGATCATCCACAGCCCCCCCACAAGAACCAGAATACCACACACCCCCTTGACAATGCACGTGCCACGCGACTGCTCGTCCCAGTTCAGGTACCGCTGGACCAGTTCGGTCGAGGTCCCCGCCAGCACAATGACCGAGCAGTGCCCGACCCCGTAGGCCGCCAGGAGCGCCATTCCATAGAACGGTTGGGTGTTGGCCAGTTTGAAGGTCACGGCCAGCATCGGCGCCATGTAGGCAAAGGTACACGGTCCCAGGGCGACCCCGAAAACCAGTCCGAGGATCAAGGCGGCCAACAGCCCCTTGCGTTTCAGAC
>DAOPYU010000504.1:0-3193 GCA_035353095.1 Candidatus Sumerlaeota bacterium
AAACCGCAGTTGAACGCCTATAGTCTGGTTTTTCTTTCAGGCGGGCGAGACGCCCTCCCTCCCAGAAATGCCCACTTTCAGGGGGAGAAAGCGGTTCCCGGGACCGCCAATCTCCTGATTGGCGCAGTCAAATCCCTCACCCAAAAGGTGAGGGAGCCCAAACTGTTTCCGCCCCATAGCAGAAGTACAAGAACAACGGGCTCGTTTAGCAGAAGAACAAAAAACTCGTTTTCGGCCCTCAACATCTGTAGCAGTTGAACGCCTCTATTCCGGTTTTTCTTTCAGGCGGGCGAGGACGCCCGCCCTCCCAGAAATGCCCATTTTTTGGGGGAGAAAGCGGTTCCCGGGACCGCCAATCTCCTGATTGGCGTAGTCCGATAGAGCCTCACCCAATGGGCGACAAAGCCAAAACCGTTTTCGCGCCATCACACAAGAACAAAAACGCATTTTCTGTCCTAAACATCTGTTTTTTCACTCGTCCGTTCGCTGCGGTTTTTCCATGAATGGACGCAGCGCGGCGTCGAACGCGCGGAAGTCTTCGGGCAGCGGCGCCTCGAACTCGAGCGGTTCGCCGGTGCGCGGATGGTTGAAACGGATGCGGAACGCATGGAGCATCTGCCGCTGACAGTGGCTGAGCGCCTGGATAATCGTTGGGTGGCCGGGGGGAATGCGCAGGCGCGCCTCGCGTGACGAGTAACCGTATTGCGGGTCACCCACAACCGGGTGGCCGATGTGGGCCAGGTGGATGCGGATCTGATGAGTGCGGCCGGTTTCCAGACGGCATTGCACCCGGGTGAGCCCCGGCGCCCAGGCCACCACGCGCCAGTGCGTGACGGCTCGCCGTCCGTGGCGGTTCTGGATGCTCATGCGGGTCCGGTCGTGCAGGGCGCGCGCAATGGGCGCATCCACCACGCCTTCAGTTTCATCCGGGCGACCCACCACCCAGGCCAGATAGACGCGGCTCATCGAGCGGTCGGCCAGTTGTTCGGACAGGCACAGGTGGGCCGCGTCGTTCTTGGCGACCACCAGGCACCCGCTCGTCAGGCGGTCGAGGCGGTGGACAATGCCCGGGCGGGTTTCGCCGCCCGCGCTCGACAGCGACGGACAGTGGTGCAGCACGGCATGGACGAGGGTGCCCGTGTGGACCCCCGCGCCCGGATGCACCACCATTCCGGCGGGCTTGTTGACCACCAGAACGTCGTCGTCCTCGTAGAGAATATCGAGCGGAATATCTTCGGCTTCCGGCAGAGCGATGGCGCGCGGCAGGGATTCCACCACGACTTCTTCCCCCCCCTGGAGGCGCCCGGAAGGCTTGGCCGGATGACCATTGACGGTGACACGGCCCGCCGTGACCCAGTCTTTGAGGCGTGAGCGGCTGATGTCCGGCAGCGCCTCCGCCAGAAACGCATCAAGGCGCTGGCCTTCGGCGGATTCGGGGACGGTCAGGACGGTCGGTTCGGAATTCGGGTCAGCCATCGTCAGGAGGCTTCCCGCGCCAGCATGGATTCGCGCCGCTCACGCAGGATGCGCCGTTCCATGCGCGAGATGAAGCGGAAGATGTTCTCGCGGTCGCTCTCGCGGATGGCCTCGAACGATACGCCGATCTCGAATTTTCCCTCGCCTTCCGATTCGGACACGTTCAGGCACCGCTGCACCTTGCCCACGACGGGGATCTCGATCATGGGGAAGCGGTTGACTTGAATGAGCATCCGCAGGAACGAACCGACGGGAATTTCGCCCAGGTTGACGAAACTCAGACCCGCCCCGCTGATGTCGAGCAGGATGACCATGTTGGGCCGCCCGCCCGGCTCGCGGCGTCCCTCGGCCACGTCAATGAGGTAATCGAGTTTGGCGTCCACCTGTTTGAGCATCCGCATGACCTGGGCGAATTGCTCTTCCATCTGTTCGCTGAGGTCTTCGCCATGCAGGAAGCGGTTGACATCGGAATCGAAACTCTGGGCGATGCCGGTGCTTTCGACAATCTCGCGGGCCACCTGCGGCGCCCGGGTCGCCGCGATCACTTCATAGAACAGCGGCAGGGTGACGCGAATCCGGAGGAATTCGCGCCGGTCTCCCACGCGGGGACGCAATTTCAAAAGGGTTCCCTCGACGGCCGTCACCAGGACGGGGCATTCCTCGCGCCCTCCCGGGATTTCCCAGCGCAGGGTGATTTCACGCAGCGCCATTTTCTGCAACTCGTCCGCCGACACCTGGGTGGAGGCTTCCACCCCGATCACGTCCCGGTCGAGGTTCTCGACCCGGGCACTCACGAGCATCTCGCCCAGCTCCGCCTGATACAGGTAAACGGTTTGCCCCTTCCGAAGCATTGTCACGATGTCCATGCTTGTTTTGCCTTTCTTTCGCGAGAGCCGTTCGTTCGTGTTGCCTGGCCGGCCGGTTTCAGTTCTTGGTGTCCAGACTTTGCGGATTTTCGAGGAACCAGGCTTCCCACTGCTGGACGAACCGTTCCTGACCCGGTGTTTCGAGGGACCCCGGCCGCAGCTGACGGACGGTCGCGATGGCCTCGGCAGCGGGCAGGCGCAACAGCGCGACCAGACAGCAGGCCAGCAGGGTGCCCGTGCGCCCGTAACCCGCCGTGCAGTGGACCAGGACCCGGCCTCCGCCCTCGATCTCACTGCGGATGAACTGCACCGCCTGTGCCGTGTCATGCACCGAGGGAACGCTGAAATCCCGCACGGGGATGTGGCACCAACGCAGCTGGTACACTTCGAGCAGGAGGTGGGGCAGCGGGTCTTCGCTCAGCGAGACCAGGGCCGTGATGCCTTCTTCCCGGCGCAGCTGGTCCAGGTTGTGGCGCAACGTCTCGCCCCAGCCCGGATGGGCGCCCCCTGCCAGTTTGTCGGGAATCACGTACGCGAAATTCGAAATCATGCCCCTCTCCCTGCCGCCCACAATGCCAGTATCCAGTCAAACACAAAAGACACGTGTCCCGCAACTCTAAATCCCGTGTTTTGAACCTCGGCTGTTGAATTTGAAAACGGCGGTCAGGGCGAGGACCCGGTTGGAATGGGGAGAGCGTGACTCCCGGGACCGCCCATCTCCTGATGGGCGAAGGAGATAAATCGCGCAGAGACGCGGTGACCGTTTGTTGTAAGCCACAAGAGGCACAAGATTCACAAAAACAGGAAATACTTGTGCATTCTGTGCATTTTTGTGGCTGAAAATCTACGCA
>DAOPYU010000505.1:0-3176 GCA_035353095.1 Candidatus Sumerlaeota bacterium
CCATCGGTTCGGTTGATCACAACCCTCCTTCCCGCAAATTCGGGAGATGCACCCGGCGGCCTTCCCCGTGCATTCAAATGTGGCACGATGGGGAGAAAACAGGTAAGTTGAAGCGGATCGGGGGTGTTCCGCACACCTCTCATCGTCACGAGGATAGAAGGAGTCCAAGAACATGCGAGTGGTTTTCATGGGGACGCCGGCGTTTGCGCTTCCAACCCTGGAGCGCGTACTGGATGCAGGCCATGAAGTTGTGCTGGTGGTGACACAACCCGACAAGCAGGCGGGGCGAGGCCGAAAAGTCCAATTCCCGCCCGTTAAGGAGATGGCCCTGCAACGCGGTCTGGAGGTTTGTCAGCCGAAAAAACTGCGTGGGGATGCCGATTTTCTGGCAAAATTCCGCGCCGCCGCGCCCGAGGTTGCCGTGGTGGTTGCGTATGGGCAGATCCTGCCCCCGGACGTTCTGGCCGTCCCCCGCTATGGATGCCTGAATGTCCATGCGTCCCTGTTACCCCGTTATCGGGGCGCCGCGCCCATCAACTGGGCCATTGCCAACGGCGATACGGAAACCGGTGTCACGATCATGCGGATGGACGCGGGGATGGATACGGGAAACATTGTGACCCAGAGCCGGGTTCCGATTCTGGAAGACGATGACGCGCGGTCGGTGGCAGACATTTTGAGTGTCGAAGGAGCCGCCGGCCTGGTGGGGGTTCTGGGACAGATCGAGCGGCAGGGGGAACTGACGGGGATCCAGCAGGATGACAGTCTGGTTTCCTACGCGCCCCTGCTCAAGAAGGAAGACGGCCTGCTCGACTGGACCCGCACAACCGAGCAGATCATCTGCCAGATCCGGGGAATGGTCCCCTGGCCGAGCGCGCACATCCCCACAAAGCGCGGATTGTTGAAAATTCTGCGGGCCGAACCGCTCTGGCCCTCCGCGCATGAAGAGATCGCGATTTCGGACAAGGCGGTTCCCGGCATGGTGGTGCTGGCCATGAAAACGCATGGGTTTGTGGTGCGGACGGGTGATGGGATGCTTCTGGTCCAGGAAGCCCAACTCGAGGGAAAACGGCCCATGACCGGCGTGGATTTCATCAATGGCAATCTGGTGCGGGTGGGGGAACTCCTGCGCGTGTGAGTTTCGCCGCCCTGGTGGTCCTTTCTACAGACAGCCTTCCAGGGCCGCCACCTCGTCTTCGATATCTATTTCGGTCATGGCAATAAAGACTGGGTCCACATCCAGACGTTTGGCGCTGGGCAGGCTGATGATGGTGAGGGAGGGATCGCTCTTGAGGGCAATCCCGATTTTACAGAGGATCGAGTTGACCACCTGCAAGGTGTTGAACAGGATGTTTTCCGGGTCTTCGTAGTCCTCGGGTGTGTGGTGCGTGGTCACAATGCGGCAGAAGTCTTTGTCGAACTCGAGTTTGCTCAGGATTTCGCCACTGGCGCGCGCATGCAGGGATGCGATGATTTCGTGCAGGAGTTCGGCATTGTTTTCAAAACATCCATTCATTTCCTCGTTGACGTGTTCAATGGTGTTGAGAATGAACACGGTTCCGATGTCGTGAAGCAATCCAATCAGATAGGCGTCGTCCGCCAGTTGGGGACGCTTGACCTGTTCCACCAGACGTCTGCAGAAAATGGCACAGGCCAGCGAATGTTTCCACCAGATCTTGAAAATCTGGTAAAGGAGGGGGTTCTGGCCCTTGAATATGTCCTTGAGCGCCTGAGTCATCATGAAATTCTTGACGTTTTTCAACCCCAGCCGCGCAACGGCTCGCTCGACGGTGTGAACTTTCGAGACGCCCGAGAAAGCGGCCGAGTTGGCCAGATTCAGGACTTTTACGACAATGGCCGGCTCTTTCTCGATCACGGTGGCAATCTGGTTGATCGAGACGTCTTCCCGGTCGAAGAGGGTGTGGACCGTGGCGGCCATTTTTTCGAGGATGGGCAGGCGGATGTCGCCTTGCGTGATCCGTTCTTCAATGAGACTGATAATGGACTTGCCGGTATCCATCTAAGGGTTACTCCGTCAGGGATTGGATCACTTCGATCGAGCGCGGTTTGGCCGTGTAAGGAACCTGTCGGCGCACTTCTTCGAGAGTGGTGACACCTTTGAGCACTTTCAGCAGAGCGTCTTCGAGCAGGGTGGCCAGTCCGGTTTCCGCCAGGGTGACCGCCCGGATCTGGTAGGAGGTCGCCTTTTCGAGAACCGCATTGCGGACCTGCTCATTCATCACCAGCAATTCATAAATACCGATTCGGCCCTTGTAACCGGTGTAATGGCAATGCTCGCATCCACTGCCGCGATAGAACTCGTGATGGCGGACTTCCTCGACGTTGAATCCCACGCGAGACAGATCGAGCGGGTTGGGCTTGTAGCTCTCCTTGCAGAAGGGACAGATGCGCCTGAGAAGCCGCTGGGCCAGAATGGACAAGACGGTCGAGGAAATCAGGAAGGTTTCGATGTCCATGTCAATCAACCGGATAATCCCCCCAATGGAGTCCTCAGTGTGGAAGGTGGAGAAGACCTTGTGGCCGGTCAATGCGGCCGTGATGGCCACTTCCGCCGACATCCGGTCCCGGATTTCTCCCAGCACGATGATATCGGGGTCCTGGCGCACGATGGATCGGAGAGTATCTTCGTAGGTCCGTCCGATCTGTTCGTTGATCGAGCACTGGATGATTCCGTCTATGACGTATTCCACCGGATCTTCGGCGGTGATGATCTTGACGGAAATCTCGTTGCAGTGGGCGATGGAACTGTACAGGGTGGTCGTTTTCCCGGACCCGGTGGGGCCGGTCATGATAACCACGCCGGTGGTGGGTTCCAGGACGTCCTGGATGTACTTCGAGAGCATTTTGGGCGCCATGCCAAGTTCGCGCAGACTTTTCAGGCCGGTTTTCTGGCTGAGAATGCGCAACACGATATTTTCGCCGAAAAGCGTGACATAACTCGACATGCGGATGTCGTAGCGGTCATTGTAGTAAACGTAGTCTATTTTGGCGTCCTGATGGTGGCGCTTGTCGGCAATATCGGCGCCGGCCATGATCTTGATCCGGCTCAGGAGATGATCCTGAATCCCTTTGGGAAGATCCGTCTTGGGGATCAGGACCCCATCCTTGCGATACCGGATTCGGATTTTACGCGCCATCGGTTCGATGTGGATGTC
>DAOPYU010000506.1:0-3172 GCA_035353095.1 Candidatus Sumerlaeota bacterium
CCATAGATCCGGTTCGTCACACCCCTCCTTCCCACAAATTCGGGAGATGCACCCATCGAAAAGATCCCCCGAGAATCCCGATCCGGGGGGTGAAGAAATTGTTCCGATCAATTTTCCGTGGATCAAGTCCCAACGGCGCGATCCGTTGCAGGTGGGGATGGCTGGATTTCTTCCGCCGACAGGGTTTCAGCCCCGATGTTCCTCCCCCCCGTGTCTCTGCCTCTCATCGCCGTTTTTCTCACGTCCCTCCTCTTTGGGGGGACAGAAGAATCGGTGAAAATGACCAGCCCGATACCGGAAGGGGGAAACCTTACGCCTCGACCGCGACCTTCAGGACGACCTTGCGCAGTTGGGTGTCGGCGATGGCGGGCGCATGGGCGTCTTCGGGGTAGAAGATGACGAAACTGTCGCCGTCGAACGTGAACCAGGTCGTGGGCGCGTCGGAGTAGAACGGGTAGTCCTTCTCCGCGTTCTCTGCGAAAAAACGGACCGCAGAGAACACAGAGGGAACAAAGAGGAATCATCGCAGTTTCTACAGATTCATCGAGATGACAGAAGGGGGAATGCCTGTGTTTATAGCCCTTGCCAGAAAGAATCTTCATTATGGCAAGAAGTCGGGCCTGTTCCAGACCCAAGTCCCGTCAGGGACTTCTGACAATAGCCAGCGCTTCGCGCTGGGTTCCGGAACCCTCGTCTTCCCCGTCCCGGAGGGACGGCTGTCGGTTCCCCGGGGTTTTTCAGTCGTCCCTCCGGGACGGAACGGCTCATTGCCAGAACCGGCACTGAATCATAATGCAGGTTCTTTCTGGCAATTGCTCTATTGGGCCGTTTTCCGTTCGAGGGATTCCTCGACATGGTCCAGGTCCACGCCCATGGACTCGAATTGGGCCGCCGCGTTGAGGAAGTGGGCGGTGATCCAGAAGACGGTCCAGCGTTCGCTGTATCCGCCCCGCATGCGGAAGACGTTTTTCATTTCGCCCTGCATGCCGAAATTGGTCTGCTGGATCTGCTCGCCCTGGCTCCCGAACGGGTCGATCATCTGGCCGCAGCTGCGGTACATCAGGGCGGCCAGCCGTTTGAGGTCCGGGCGGTCGAGGTAATCGCCCATGCGCCAGATTTCCGGCGTGAAGAGCACCGCGTACACGTCCAAGTGCTGGTTCTGGGCGGATACGATGGTCCAGCCCCGGGTTTTGAGCGCGTGGTCGCGCAGACGGCCTGCGGGCAGGTCAATGTCCCACAGCACGGTGTAGGTCAACGCCACGTCGAGCGCGTGCGAGGCCCATTCGAGGTGGCGTGGCTCGTGGGTCATCTCGTACACGGCCAGGAATGCCTGAAAAGCGGCGAGGGCACCTTCCTTGTCTTCACAATTCGCGTCCAGGGTTCCGCCCCAATAGGGTTCGGTCATGTCCAGGTGGCGTTTGGCGTAATGCTCCGCGGCCTTGAGGGCGGCCTGCTTGAACTCGGCGTTGCCGAACAGGGCGTATGCCTTGCACAGGGGGGAGACGAAGAACCCTTCGGCTGTGGAGACGGGGTGCCAGTCGTCTTTCAGGATACGGGTGGCCTGAAGCGTGCAGGCCTTCTTGAGAAAATTTTCCCAGGACTGGGTGTCAATGCCGCCCCCCACCTTGCGGGCGGCCAGGATGGCGCGAGCGAAATTTTCCATCGCCTGGCCCTGCGAGACCGGGTCCTGCTCGGACCACTGGCCCGTCTCCGCGGTGTATTTCTGTTGGAATCCGCGATCGTTGAAGGGGGAGGTCGCCAGGTGGTTCAGGGAGCGCACGGCCATGTCGGCCGCTTTCGCGTCGCCGAGCCGTTTCGCAAGCAGGAGTAGCGCGTTGCCCTGTGCCTCGCCCTGTCCGCACCAGCCCATCACATAATGGGTTCCTTCCATGTAGTCGGGATACATCTCGAACCCCGGGTCCGTCCGGCGGTCGCGGAAACGGGAACAGGCGAACCGGTACTTGTCGCGGATGATCTGGTCGCAGGTGGGCAGCCCTTCAATGCTGAGGGGCGCATGCAGTTTCAAGGCGGTCCTCAGAGGCGCACGGAACCCGGAGCCGGGTTGTGTGACGGGTTCGACCTGGAGGAAAAAGGTTTTTTCCACCACCGAGCCCGGCCGCAGGTTCATCCAGGCGTCGGGATAATCCATAAATTCTTTCTGGAGCGCCTTGACGACACTGTGACGGCCATTGGCGGCGCAGGGACCGGAGAGTACCGTGAACTCTGTCGCCCCCTCCCGGCCGGTTACGCCCAGCGACCACCACTGGTCGGGATTGTTGCCGTCCGTGACACGGGAGGGGAGGGTATGCAACGCCGCGCTGTGGCAGGTTTCGCCCTCGCGCCACTCGATGCTGGCCCATGGAGCCGCGAATCGGTGCTCTTCAAAGATCGCTTCTTCGCCCGGCTTGCCGGTATAGTTTGCGACCGCGCCGGCATGGGTCCGGGTTCCGGAGGGGTTGCCGTAGTAGAGAATACCGGGCAACATCGGTCTGGCCTGGGCGGCGCCAGGCGCCAGCCAGCGCACGGACAGGGTACAACGGGGCAGTTCCTCCTGGCCCAGCCACGAGAACCGGCGGACACACCGGATTACGCCTTCTTCGTTGCGATAGGAATCGCGCAGTTCGAGAGTTCCCTGCGGCAGGTCCAGTTTTCCGGAGACAATCGTCCAGTCCCCGGATCGTTCAACTTTGGTCGGCTTGGCGTGTTTCCATTCCGACGGCCAGTTCTCCTGCCACGCGGTCGCCACCGACCAGAGGCCCTCGGCGGGCGGTTGGAGGAAGACTCGATCCCCCACCTTCACTTCCACACGGATATCAGGCGCTTCGCTCACGTGTAGTGTCAGGGGGACGGATTGTGCCTGGGCCAGTCCCGTCCACACCAGCAGGGATAGAATGGCGAGGAGGATTGTTCGCGAATCGGTTCTCGAGGTCATCGTATTTTTCCACTCCTGATTTGAACTGAATCTCTGGCCCGCTCGAAGGATGCGGGCGCCTCAAGGGATTTCTTCCGGACCGATCGGGAGATTCCGGACCGTTTCCACTTCACGGCTCAACGGCGACCTTCAGGACGATCTTGCGCAGTTGGGTGTCGGCGATGGCGGGGGCGTGGGCGTCCTCGGGGTAGAAGATAACGAAACTGTCGCCGTCGAGTGTGAACCAGGTCGTGGGCGCGT
>DAOPYU010000507.1:0-3168 GCA_035353095.1 Candidatus Sumerlaeota bacterium
GGTACCGGGGGGGGGGACAGGGGACATGGTGTAACTCTCCGCTGGAATCGCGCATCATCATCTGCATGATGGAGAAAGTCGGGGAAAGTGTCAAGCTCCGGTTCGTTCCGGATGGTTCTCATTTCGGCAGTAAGGGCGGATTTCCGTGTCCCCGCAGGGTGCGTGTTTGGCCGAAAAAAAAGCGCGCCCGGACGGGCCCGGCCAAAGATAGTGCTTGACCCCTCGGGATTTGCGTCCGATAAAGAAGAAAGTAACACGGCGCCATTTCTTGTGTCGCGTCTGTTTCTCTGTACCCAGGCAGAACCGTTTTCAAGTCGCAGACGCTCAGCCGTGGCCCGATGCGCATACCCGGAGGTCTCACATGAGAATTAACACCTATACCGTGGTTCCCAGTTTACCGGAAAAACTCAACTGCCTGAGCGAATTGGCCTACAACCTGCACTGGTGCTGGGATCCGGAAACTCTGGGACTGTTTCAACGCCTGGATCGCGACCTTTGGAACGAGACGTATCACAATCCCACTCGGATGCTGGGTCAGATTTCACAGGAACGGCTCGATGAACTGGCTCAGGACGAGGGATTCCTGGCCCATCTGGAACGGGTCTGGTCCCGCCACAAGGAGTATATGGAAGGGACCAGCTGGTTCACGCGGACCTATGGGAGCGAAAAGGCGCTCAACATCGCCTACTTTTCGGCCGAGTACGGCATCAATGAGTCCGTCCCCGTTTACTCGGGGGGGCTGGGGGTGCTGTCGGGCGATCACCTCAAGGCGGCCAGCGATCTGGGGTTGCCCCTGGTGGGGGTGGGGTTGCTCTACCGGCAGGGGTACTTCCAGCAATACCTGAACGCCGACGGCTGGCAGCAGGAGGTGTATCCGGAGAACGATTTCTACAATCTGCCCATCAAGAAGGCGCTCGATGCGACGGGCGCTCCGTTGACCATTCAGGTCGAGTATCCGAGCCACCGCGTCAAGGCGCAGATCTGGACCCTGATGGTGGGGCGCACCCGCCTGTTGTTGCTCGACACCAATCTGCTCGAGAATGCCCCCGAGGATCAGGAAATCACCGCTCAGCTCTACGGCGGCGGGCAGGACATGCGCATCAAGCAGGAAATCCTGATGGGCATCGGCGGGGTGCGCGCGCTGGTGGCGCTGGGGCTCGATCCCGATATTTTTCACATGAACGAAGGCCATAGCGCCTTCCTGGGGTTGGAACGCATCCGCCAGATCATGCAGGCCACGCAGCTGGACTTCGATACCGCGCTCGAGGCGGTTCGGGCCAGCAATGTCTTCACCACCCACACGCCTGTGGCGGCGGGTAACGACGCCTTCTCGCCCGACTCCATGCGCCACTACTTCCGGGACTACGTCTCCCAGTTGGGTATCTCGATGGACCGTTTCCTGGGGCTGGGTCGTCAGAACCCCTACGACCCGAACGAAGCCTTCTCGATGACTGTCCTGGCGTTTCACCTCGCGGCGCACTCCAACGGGGTCAGCCAACTGCACGGCGAAGTCTCGCGGCGCATGTGGGTGGGCGTGTGGCCCGGGGTCATGGAAGAGGAAATTCCCATCACCGCGATCACCAACGGCGTCCACACGCGGTCATGGATTTCACAGGAGATGGGGGCGCTTTACGACCGGTACCTCTGCCCCACCTGGGCCGAAGATCCCACCGACGAGACGATCTGGAAGCGCGTGCAGGAGATTCCGGACGCCGAACTCTGGCGCACGCACGAGCGGCGCCGTGAGCGGCTGGTGGCGTTTGCGCGCAAGAGTCTGGCGAAGCAGCTGATGCACCGGGGCGCCCCCGAGCGGGAATTGGCCCAGGCCGAGGAAATCCTCGACCCCGAGGCTCTGACGATCGGATTCGCCCGCCGGTTTGCTCTTTACAAGCGCGGCAACCTGCTCCTGCGCGATCCGGAGCGTCTCAAACGCCTGCTGCTGAACCGCGACCGGCCCATCCAGATCATCTTCGCCGGCAAGGCGCACCCGGCCGACACGATGGCGAAGGACATCATCCGCCAACTCGTCCATTTCATGCGCGACCCGGAAGTGCGCCGCCATGTGGTTTTCCTGGAGAATTACGACCTCAATGTGGCGCGCTACCTGGTGCAGGGAGTGGACGTGTGGCTCAACACCCCGCGGCGTCCGCTCGAAGCCAGCGGCACCAGCGGCATGAAGGCCGCCGCCAATGGGGCGCTCAATCTCAGCATTCTGGACGGCTGGTGGTGCGAGGGGTACACCCCCGACTGCGGCTGGGCCATTGGCCAGGGGGAGGAGTACGACGATCTGGACCTGCAGGACACGGTCGAGAGCGCCGCGCTTTACGATCTGCTCGAGAAGGATGTGGCGCCGCTCTTCTACTCGCGCGCGGCGGACGGGTTGCCGCGCGCCTGGATCAAGCGCATGAAATCGTGTATCGGGCGCCTGTCGTCCATGTTCAGCGCGTCGCGGTTCCTGCACGACTACATCCGCGGTCCCTACATCGCGGCGGCGGGAGCGGGGGTGCGCCTGCGCGCCGACAACCTCGCGGGCGCGCGCGAACTGGCCGCGTGGAAGAAGAAAATGCAGGAAGACTGGGGCCAGGTGGAACTGGTGCGCCTGGACGCGCCGCTCAACTCGGAAATCCCCGTCCACGATAAAATGCCGGTGGAAGCGACCGTCCGGCTGGGAACCATTCCTCCCCGGGATGTGCTGGTCCAACTTTTCCACGGTCAGGTCAACACCAAGGGACAGATCATCAAGGGATCCACCACCAATCTGGAATACAAGAGTTCCACCGATGGCGTTCACATTTTCAAGGGGTACATCGTGAACCATTCGAGCGGCAAGTATGGTTTCGCCGTGCGTATTCTGCCGCACCACGAAGCCATGGCCACCCCTTTCGACGCCTACCGCGTTTACTGGGCCTGATCGGGCAAATGTCGGTCCCGGGCGGTCGGTTTCCTGCCGACCGTCCGGGATCTGATTCTCTCGCGATCTCCACTCCTCCCAGATCCGATGAATTCGGAGTTGTATTCGGCGGCCAGTCTCATGAAATCCCATCTCAGTTCTCGTTTTTCCCGCCTGGGGACGTTGCTGCTCATCGGTCTGCCCTGTGTGGCGCTTTACGGGTGTTTCATCGCCGGATGGTTTCCCATCGGAGTGGACAATTCGCTTTTTCTGATTCC
>DAOPYU010000508.1:0-3152 GCA_035353095.1 Candidatus Sumerlaeota bacterium
ATCACTCCGGCAGGTGCATGACGTCGCGTACCTCGCGCAGGGTGGCTTCGGCTTCGGTCTGCGCGCGCAGGTTGCCGGAGGCGATGATTTCCTGGATGCGCTTGGGTTCGCGCTCGAACTGGGCGCGGCGTTCGCGGAACGGGTCGAGCAGTTCGTTGACCTTGTTGCCCAGGTTTTTCTTGCAGTCCACGCACCCGAGCGTGCCGGCCTTGCAGTCCACGGTGATTGCGGGCACTTCGTTGGCGTTGAAGAGCTTGTGGTAATCGTACACGCTGCACACGTCGGGGTGGCCCGGGTCGGTGCGGCGGATGCGGGCGGGATCGGTCACCATCTGTTTGATCTTGTCGGCGGTTTTGGGACGCGAATCCGTCAGGTAGATGCCGTTGTCGTAGCTCTTGCTCATCTTGCGGCCGTCCACGCCGAGCATTTTCGGCACGCGGCTCAGGATCTGCTGGGGTTCGGGGAAGACTTCACCGTAGAAGTTGTTAAACCGGCGGACAAGCTCGCGTGTCAATTCCAGATGCGGCAACTGGTCTTCTCCGACAGGAATGACGTCGGCTTTGTAGGCCATGATGTCGGCGGCCATGAGCACGGGGTAGCCCAGGAAGCCGTGGGTTTCGAGGTCTTTTTTCGAGAGTTCCTTGATCTGGTCCTTGTAGGTCGGGCAGCGCAACAGCCAGGGCAACGGGGTGATGAAACTGAGCAGGAGGCTCAGTTCGGCGTGCTGCTTGACCTTCGACTGAACGAACATGACGCACTTTTCCGGGTCCAACCCGACCGACAACCAGTCGAGGACCAAGTGGCGCGAATACTCTTCGAGGTGCGAGGGGTCGGCGTAGTCGGAGGTCAAAGCGTGCCAGTCGGCCACCATGAAAAAGCACTCGTACTCGTTCTGGAGTTCGTACCAGTTCTTCAGAACCCCGACGTAGTGTCCCAGATGGAGCGGCCCGGTGGGGCGATTACCGCTCAGAATGCGTTTCCGTTGGTGTGCCATGGTGGTGATTTCTACTCACTTTCTCTTTTAAAGATAGACGCTCTTTCCGGGAAACGCCCCCTGGCTCGAGGCCGGGGAACCAGATCCCGGATGACTCACATGACAAAGTCCAGAAACTTGGAGAACACCCAGAAGACGGGCTGGAAAACATACTTCAAGACTCCGGTGTACATCAACAGGATCAGAATGATAAAACTGTAGCGCTCCACAAACTCAAAGACGCGGAAGGCCACCGACTCGCGCGTCCGGATAAAATACAGGACGACGTGCGAGCCGTCCAGCGGCGGAATGGGCAGGAGGTTGAAGATCATCAGCACCAGATTCAACAGCATGAAGCGCTCCAACACGAAAAACAGCATGTCGAAGGCGTTGAATGCCTGCATGTCGGGACTCATGTGGCTGGCCAGCCCCGAGACCATGAAGAGTTTGAGGAGGAGAACCGCGACGAGTACCAACGCCAGATTGACCGTGACTCCGGCCAGCGCCACAATGATTTTCCACTTGCCCGACCGGAAACGGAGCGGATTGATCTGAACGGGCTTGGCCCACCCGATGAGGGGGAGCCGGACGGGACTGAAGATCATAATAATGGGAATCAGGATCGTTCCCACGGGGTCGAGGTGCGCGCGCGGGTCGAGTGAGATACGCCCCTGCAGGCGTGCCGTGTCGTCCCCTGCACGATAGGCGGCATAAGCGTGGGCCACCTCATGGCAGATCAGGGAGAACCACAACACCGGCAGGGTCAGAATCCCCTGCGCCAAACCCGAAAGTCCACCTTCCATGCCTCTCCTCGTTTTCCGGTCTTGTCAAGAAGACCCGCCTGACGCTCGGGCCGCTGGGGCGCCGATGGATAAAAACCACCTTCTCCCCCGAAGCGGCTCCGGGAGTTTGAGCGGACTATTCTACATTGCCCACCCGAGGTGTCAATGAAATCCTCGGGGGCGTTGGTTGCGTGAAGACCCGAGGTTCGGCTTGACAGGGACTGGACCGGAGGGGATGATGGCGCTGTGGTTGAGGGAAAATCCCGGGAAAAGCGGTTGTTGGAGAAGGCTCAAAGGAAGACGGAAGTGTCTTCCGGCATGGAAGGTGCAATAACTCACGAAAAATGAATCTTCGGAAGGAGAGTGGGACGATGGCAATGGTTCGCAGGGATTTTATGAAACGCACGGCGCTGGGCTTGGCGGCGCTGGCCGCTTCCAGTGGAACGACAGGAGTAATGGCCCAGGCGGCGGAAGAAAAAGCCGCGAAAGAGGCGGCCCTGAAGCGCTCGCCGCGGGGCAATCCGATCGGGGTGTCCACCTATTCGTTCTGGCAGTTCCGCGAGGAACGGGTGAGTATCGAGTCGTGCATCGAGCAGGCGTCCGAGATGGGGTTCGACGGGGTGGAAGTTCTCAACCGGCAGATGGACAGCGAGGACAAACCCACCAACGAGTACATGAACCGGATCAAGCGCACAGCGCTGCTCAACGGTATTGACCTGATGGGTTTCTCGACCCACCAGAGTTTCATGTCGCCCGAGGTTGAGAAACGGAACGCGAACATCGAGAAGACAAAGAATCAGATCGAGTTTGCTTACCGGATGGGCATTCCCACCATGCGCCTGAATACGGGTTACTGGAACACGTCGAAAGATTTTGACGATCTCATGGCGAAGAAGGGAATCGAGGCGCCGCTGCCCGGTTATACCGACGAGGATGCGTTCAAGTGGGTGGTGGACTCGATCCACCAGTTGGTCCCGAAGGCGGAGGAGTGCGGGGTGACGATCGGCCTCGAGAACCACTGGGGGCTGGGCCGTACGCCCGAAGGGGTGAAGAAGATCGTCGAAGCGGTCAACTCGCCCTGGCTGCGGGCGACGTACGACACGGGCAACTTCCTCGAGGAGCCGTACGACCGGCTCGAGATGATGCTGCCGATGGCCGTGCTGATTCAGGCCAAGACCTACTTTGGCGGGGGCCTCTGGTACACGCTGGATATTGACTACGCCAAGGTGGCCGGCTGGGCGCGCAAGTACAACTACCGCGGCTATATCTCTCTGGAGTTTGAGGGGAAAGAAGACCCGAAAACCGCCATTCCGAAGAGTCTGGAACTGTTGCGCAAGCACTTCGGAAAATAAGCGTTGGACGCGAAAACGCGGAAAGACCGGAACCGGGAATGCGGC
>DAOPYU010000509.1:0-3121 GCA_035353095.1 Candidatus Sumerlaeota bacterium
TGCCGCGGTGGAGCGCTTCCACAATCACCCACGTCAGGGCGCCGGTGGCCGCGGCCACCTGGGTCATCGTCAGGGCGCGGGCGGTATCCAACCCGCTCGAGATGGCGCTTCCGGCGTTGAACCCGAACCAGCCCACCCACAGCAGGCCCGCGCCGATCATGGTCATGACGAGGTTGTTGGGGCGGACGGCCAGTTTCGGGTGGCCGCGCCGGGCGCCGAGCAGGAGCGCCGCGACCAGACCGCTCACGCCGGAGCTGATGTGAACCACGGTGCCGCCGGCAAAGTCAATCGCGCCCGCCGCGCCGAGTTTGAAGAGGAACCCGTCCTTGGCCCAGACCCAGTGGCACAGGGGGTTATAGACCAGCAGGGCCCACAGGGCGATGAAGATGCAGTATCCGCGGAAACGGACACGCTCGGCGATCGCTCCTGCGAGCAGGGCCGGGGTGATGATGGCGAACTTGCCCTGGAACATCGCGAAGACATACTCGGGAATGCCCGAGTCGAGGATCTTCTCGTCAATGCCCCGGAGGAGGAAGTAATCCCAGCTCCACCCGCACCAGCCACCCAGAGTGTTGGGGCCGAAACTCATCGAGTAACCGCAGACCATCCAGAGAACCGCGATGATGCCCATCGCGACGAAGCTGTGCATCATGGTGCCCAGGACGTTCTTGGTTTGAACGAGGCCGCCATAGAACATGGCCAGACCGGGGATCATGAGCAGCACCAGGGTGGTCGAAGTGAGCATCCAGGCGGTGGCGCCGGAATCCACCTTCGGGGTGGCGGCGGGTTCCTGTGCCCACAGGACGCACGGGGCGCAGGCCAGAAGTACCAGCGCAAGGCAAGCGATTTTTTTCCAGTTTGTACGACTCATCGGGTTCTCCTGACTGTTACTAAGAGGGTGTTTTCGGCCGGACGCCTGATCCTACGAACGCGTAGGGCCTCTTTCCGCCATAGGGCCTGACCGCTCCCTGAACGTACTCTGGAGCACAGGCTGTGCCATTCCGACTCATCTATCTGGAAAAGTCCATATAAGGCTCATATATATGAGGATAGGCCGGTGAGTTGGAAAAATTCAAGAACTTTCGCATCCTACGGGTTTGTAGGATTCGCGTCCCATCTCCTACCGCGGTGTGTGAAAACGGAGGGACTTTCCCCAAAACAAACCCCTGCGCGGCCTGGGGAAAAGGTTGCGCAGGGGGAAGGAATAGGCCGAAATCGGGGGGGCTGTCAGGGCTTGGAGGCGCGGGGGGATTTCCAGACAAACGAATCCCAGTAGGCCCGATCCGCCTTGTAACAATCAATCGGGGCATCGTCGGGCCGGTCGGGCGGCAGGATGCCGTACCGTTTGAGTTCGCGGATGTAGGGCGCCGGGGGCCGGAACCCCGGCATGTCGAAGCGTTTGAGGGCGTCGAGGTGTTGCTTTGTTTCCGAGATAGCGGCCAGGAGTTTCTGGTAATCCGGGTCGCGGGTGTCCTTGAAGACGGAGGACGGTTTTCTGGGGGGAACCGCCGGTTCCGCAGCGGGTTTCCCATCCTCCGGTTTCTTTTCCTCTTCTTTCGCCATACAGAGTCCGTAACCGGCGTTGACGCCGAGGGTGCCGGTGGTGGATGAGGCGAGCGGCGCCAGGAGGAGCGAGGACATTTCCGGCCGGGTGAGGTTATAAACGATGTGCCGGTTGAACTTGTAGCGCTGTTTGGGGTCGCCCATCCGGGCCTCCCAGGGGGGGAGGGAACGCTCGTCGGTGGGGGACTTGGGGATGGCGCGCAGTTCGGTGTGGCACGAGGCGCAGCGGCGGTCCACCACATCGAGCGCGGCCTTGACGGCGGGCCACTCGAGGTCCGAGCGGTCAATCTTGTTTTCGGCGTACCCGCCGATCATGCCGGAACCGAGCGCGGCGTAGGTGCCGGGGTAGGGACCGCCGACTTCGATCCAGTACCGGATCGTTTTCCGTTCCGTGGGGTCGAGTTGGACCCCGTGATGCGTCTGACGGCCCGGTTCGCCGATTTTGTCCATCAGGGGACTGGCCGTGGCGCCGATCGAACGGGGGGGCTTGTTGCTTGTCGGTTGGTTGCGCCCGTCGGCGATCTGGTCGCGGATGAAGAGGTTGTAGTAGCTGTGGGAATAGAGGGGGCCGCGATCACCGGTGAGGGCGATGCCGCCCTCGCGTTTTTCGTAGCTGTGGCACTTGACGCAGTGGCGGTCCAGGATGGGTTGGATGTCGCGCGGGAAATCGAAGACGTCGGGAATCCCCTCGACGGGCTGAATCCGGCTGGGTTCGCGCTGGAGCGCCAGGAGGGAGGCGTGACCGGAATTGGCGACGGTGCGGGTGCGTTGTTCGTGACAGCCGACACAGCTGTTGGTTTCGCCCGGCATGACGGAGGTGAAGCTCTGCATCCGTTTGAGGGAGTTGTCGTTTTCGTCGAGCGCGATGAAGAAAAGGCTGCGCACGGCGGGCGCGTCGAACGAGGCCGAGCCGTCCGGTTCCACGGGAACCGTCCCCAGAATGCGTTCGAGCGTGAAGGTGCCGCCGTAGCTGAGGGGTTCCATCCCGCCGGTGTAGTTGATCTGTTTCGGGAGCGACTCGACGAGGAGGAGTTTCTTGATTTCGCCTCGGTTGATCCCTTCCATGCGGCGGCCCTTATAGGCGTCGGTGAGAATGAAGCGTCCGGTGGGTTTTTCGAGATCCACGCGCGGGGAAATAACGACTTCGCGGGGACGGGGCCGGATGGGGCGCGGTTCGTGGAGCCAGACGCCCTGTTTGCTCAGTTCCTCGGGAAGACTGTAGATTTCCTGAACCTCGCCCTTGCGGTTGAAAACCTGGAGGCGGCTCTGGATCGCGGCCATGAACAGGTCCGGACTGAGGGGGTAGGGGTCGCGGTAGTCGTTGTTCTGGAGGATCGTTTTGGCCGAACCGGCGTCGTCCGGACCGGACTTGGGGGTCACGAGGGTGGGGGCCCCGGCGTGTTCCTTACTGCCGTGGCCCGGCGAGAAGAGTGCGAGGACTTCACTGGTATTGGGGACCGGTTTGGCGTCGATCATGAGAGTACCGGCCTGGAGGTTACCGTACCAGACCATTTGGCCCGTCCCGTCGGGGTTGGTGGTCCAGAGGTGGTGGTAGTGG
>DAOPYU010000510.1:0-3119 GCA_035353095.1 Candidatus Sumerlaeota bacterium
AAGACCGTGTCGCACCCCTCGACCGCCCGGCTCACCGCTTCGGGATCGCCCAGGTCTCCCCGCAGGGTTTCCACCCCCGCCGCGCGCAACGCCGGGTAGTCCCCCCGGGCCAGTGAGCGCACCTGCGCCCCCTGCGCGAGCAGTTGGCGCGCTACCACGCCTCCCAGAAAGCCGCCCGCTCCGGTCACCAGCGCCTTCATCGCACCTTCTCCCGCGCCCAGACGGCCAGTTTTTCTCGAAAAATTTTCGCGTTGTGTCGGATGTCCACCGGAAAACCGGGATGGACCCGGATGTCGCGAATCGCGCGGGTGTGAGGGTATCGCGCGCCGATATCAAGTAACTCCTCGGTCAATTGCCGGATCGCCACCGCGCTCCAGTTCCCCGGTCTTTCCAGTTCCACGCACAACACCGGCCGCATGTGGCCCGGTTCGCCCACGCCCACCAGCGCCGTGCGCGCCACCTGGGGATGCGTGTTGAAGACCCGTTCACAGGGAATAGTGAAAAGCGGCCCGGTGGCCGTCTCGACCCGGTGGGCCTTGCGTCCGCAGAACCAGAGCCGCCCCTGTTTGTCGAAGTACCCCACGTCGCCCATCCGGTGGTAGAACCCGCCGTTCTCCGGATCGGGAATTTTGGCCAGCGCGGTCTGCTCGGGCCGTTTGTAATACTCGCGTGTCACCCGGGGGCCTTTGACCACCACCTCGCCGATTTCCCCGACGGGTTGACGCAAATTGGACGACCAGCGCTCGATGGGGGAGTCCGTGATCCGAATGACCCGCACCTCGGCCCGGGGCGCCGGATGGCCCACACAGACCCCGGCCCCTTCCGCCGTCCGGTCGGCTGTTTCGCCCAACAGTTCGTGGGTTCCGATCGAACAGACCGGCAACGCCTCCGTGGCGCCGTAAGGGGTGAACACCTCGGCTCCTTCGCGCAACAGCCCCTGAAAGCGCTCCAGGTTCTCGGGCGAAGCGGGCGCTCCGGCGGAGATGGCCCGTTTGAGCGTGTGGAAGTGTTTTTTCGACCGTTCCGCCCACCGTCCCAGCCGGTCGAGCAACGCGGGCGAGGCAAACAGGTTGGTACATTTCCAGTCCTGAATCGCCCGTGACAACCGGACCGGATTCGCTTGGGCCGGACGCGTCGCGTCCATGTCCGGCACCACCGACGTCATCCCGAGCGCCGGACCGAACAGAGCGAACAGGGGAAAGGTCGAGAGGTCTCGTTCACCCGGAGCGATACCGTAGAGTTCGCGCAGACAGTGTACCTGGTCCGCAAAAATTCCGTAGGTATAAACCGCGCCCTTGGGGACGCCCGTACTCCCGCTGGTGAACAGAATGGCCGCCACCTCGTCCGCTTCCACCCGCGCCACGGTTTCTTCGGGGGAAGTCATATCGGTCGTCAGGCGTTCCAGTCCCTTGGTCGAATATCCGCCCCAGAAGAGCCGCGGGCCGACGGTGACCAGGATCTTCAACGTCTCGCGCGCCCAGCCCAGCATCACCCGCGCCACGTGGGCCTGGGGAATGCCGATGAACGCTTCCGGCTCCGCCTGGCCCAGGCAATCCTTCAGGTTCTTGAGTCCCATGCCGGGGTCAATCAACACCGGCACGGCGCCGATCTTGAACAGGGCGAAGACCAGCCCGAAGAACTCCAGACTCGGTTTCACCATCAGCGCCGTCCGCATCCCGCGCGTGATCCCCACCCCGCGCAAACCCGCCGCCAGACGATTGCTCTCGTCTTCCAACTCGCGAAACGTCCAGACGTGGTAGTCGAGGGCATCCGTCAACCGATGCGCGCGCTGCACCACCACCGCCGGTTCCCCGGGCAGCCGTCGGGCCATCTGGGGCAGAAACGACGCGATATTGATATTGACCGTGGCCGGCGGCGCCTCAACCATTCCCGGTCCTTTCGGGTGACAAGGGATGCTTCGACAGAAATCCCTGGATCAGCGGAATGATTTCCTCGCCCGCGTCTTCCAGCACATAATGTCCCGCGTCCTCGTACCGATGGACCTCGGCCTCGGGAAGATGTTGTTCCCATTTTTCCAGAAAATGGTGGTCGAACACGAAATCCCGCAAGCCCCAGCAGATCATCACCGGGATTTTCCGGTAATTTTCGAGCGACCGCTCGACCCCCGAGACAATGTCGTACCCCGGATCGCCCGGTTTCAGGGGAATATCCTGAACGAAACGCAGCGTAGCGATCCGGTTAGCCCACGAATTGTACGGCGCGCGGAACGCCCGGCTCACCTCTGGCGACAGAGGACGGCGGTTTACCGCCATGTAGGTCGCGCCGAAACTGAACGCGTTGAACCCGCGCACCAGAAAGGCGCCAATGGGTGTGTTACGGCACAACCACAACGTCCAGGGTAACGGCTTGGTGGAAGGCAGAGGAAAACCACTCGTGTTCAACACCACCAGTCGGCGCAGCCGCTCGGGATGGCGCGCCGCCCAGCCCAGACCGATCATTCCGCCCCAGTCGTGGACCACCAGTGTCACGTCGCGCACGATCCCCAGGTGCTCGAGCAGCGCTTCCAGATCGTCAATCCGCCGTTCCAGCCGGTACGCGTACCGGCTGTCGTCCGGTTTGTCGGAAAAACCGCACCCGATATGGTCGGGCGCGATGGTGCGGTACTGCCCCCGTAGCGCCAGAATCACGTTCCGGTACAGAAACGACCAGCTCGGGTTGCCATGCACCATCACAACCGGGTCGCCCGAGCCTTCGTCCAGATAATGATACTTCAGGCCATTCCGATCCAGGTAATGGCTCTCGAAGGGGTACAGATTCTGGGGAACATTCGGGTACATGCCACATCCACTTCACATCTAGATAGACCTGACCGGGATTTCTACCTCGGTCAGGCGAAACCGCATGATAGGGAATGCTTTCCCCTCAGGCAAGCGATTTTGCCTGCCTTTAATTCACTCGGGCGCATCTTGAAAATGTTACACGACAGTATCGTCTCCATCATTTCTGAAAAATCCCTGAAAGGGATTGAGATACGATAGCCCAGGGCAGAGCGGAGCGTCGCCCTGGGTATCCGTTTGTTTTTTCCCGTGCCCTGAAAGGGCACAACAAATCTCCCCTTTCCTCCCTTGGCCCCCTCTATGTTGAACCCTTTCAGGGTT
>DAOPYU010000511.1:0-3106 GCA_035353095.1 Candidatus Sumerlaeota bacterium
CTCAAAAGTTTTGTCCGAAAGAACTGTTGGAATCCCGAAGGGATTTCCTTTGAGTAGCCGTGGGTGACCGAAGGGAACCCACGGACGCTGTCCCTGTAATTATTCCAACCCCGACAGGGGTTGCCCAATCATGGCGTTTGCTTTTGTTGGGGCTCCCCTTCAGGGTGCGAAATTTATGATCTTTTTTCCGTGGGTTCCCTTCGGTCACCCACGGCTGGCCCAAGAGGCCTGCGAAGCACCTCAAGGACGGTCCCTTCGGGGCCAATTATTCATACGCCATTGGGACAAATCATTTGAAAAACACGATAGGGCCTGTGTGAAAACCGTACATTTGCTGATTAGCCCCGGTTGAACATCCGAGTACGAATTTTCTTTCAGATGGATGAGAACACCCGCCCTCCATGAAAACCGCCTTTGGGGGGGGGGAAACAAGGTGCCCCAGGGGGATCTTCTTTCTTGGGAAAACGGCTCACGAGGAAATAACAACTTTTATACTGCCACTTACAAACCTTTGATTGCATCGAGCAATCATGCCGTGACTGCCGGGGTCCTCACGTAACCTTTCACGCATCCTGTTCCGAGGTTTCTTTCGGCTTTTCGATCTTCTGTCCCGGTTTCTTGATCGGCAAAAGCGCTGAGTCAGAGGGAAGTCCCCAGATCATCGTGTTGCCGGTTCCGGCATCCAGAGATTGCAGGACACGGAGTTGCATGAGGGCGGGGTTGCCTTCGAGAAGTTTCGCGGCGTTGGCCAGATTCCGCAGCGCCGCCGTCTCCCCGCGCGCCTTTTCCAGAATGGCCTGTCCCTCTTTCTGGGCCTTGACCACCTGGGCGAAGATCTTCTTCAGGTCGCCGGGAAACATGATGTCCTTGACATCCACCAACTTGAGCGTCAAACCGAGGTCCTGGACCCGGGTCTCCGTCTGTTCGAAAAGGGCCTTGCCGATCTCCTGGCGCCGGGCGATAACCTCGTCGATCTTCAATCCGCCCACCAGTTCCCGCAGGGCCAGCTGCAACTGCATGTAGAAGGCGTCCTGAAATTTCTCGACCTGCGTGATGGCGATCCCCGGATCGGACACCCGGTACTGTGCGGCCAGCGTGACCTTGAGCGTCACGTTGTCGGCGCTCAAGACCTCCTGACTCGGGATGGAAAGGGTCCGAAGACGCATGTCCACCTTCTGGATCGTGTCAAACAACCCACAATACCAGTACTGACCGGGAGAGAGGGTTTTCTTGAGATGTCCCTTGTGAAAACGAAGCCCCCGCTCGAACTCGAACACGGTTTCCTTCCGGAAGAAAAAGATGCGTGCCAGAAAAACGAGACCGGCGACAATCACGGCTCCCCAGAACAGGTTTTCCATTTTGTCCTCTCCTCCCCCATTTTTTCCTTTTAGAGGTTCTCCTGACACAGAAGCCCCCCTCCGGCGGCGGAGGCGTGAACCTGCAAAGCCGACGGAAGGGCACGTTTCCGTTGGCCTCTGTATCAGGAGAAAGCGGGGAATTGAACCCCCTCAACGTACAAGTTGAACCTTGCGGCGGGCGACACGCAAAACCAGTTTGGAGATTCCTCATCGGCTGCTCCTGCCGCCGCAAGTCTTTTCTTCCACAAACCCGGGAAAATAGCAAATACGGATAAACCAGGAAACCGCAATTACAGACCCGAGTCCACAGTACTCAACCGGGTTGGGTGTAGATCCACAGGAGGGGAAAAACCGGAGATCGGAAAGGGACGGGTCAAGCGCCAACGGCGCGAGGCATTGTCGCCTGGGATATCGCCACAAGAACAGACCGGGTTGCCGCGCCGTTGGCGCTCAACCGCGATCTTTTGACTGAACCGTCCCCGGGAGAAACTGAGGCCGGATCGGTCTCAGGCGTTCGCGAAGCGGCAGACCAGCCCGCCCCACTCTTCCTCGTCGCGTTCCGTTTCCACCCGCATGTCCATCCGGCGGGTGAAGAAGTCGAGGATCTGTTCGCGCTCTTCGACCAGAAAACCGCTGTAAACGAAAATTCCGTCCGGCTTCAGGTACCGGGCAATGATCGGCAGATGGTCCGAGACACGGTGGAAAAGGGAATTGCAGAGGATCAGGTCGAACATTTCCCCCTCGCGCAGGGTTTCGGACGATCCAATGCGATGGTCCATCACGGTGTCCCCGATGAGGGACTGATTCAGGCGCAGGTTTTCCTCGAAGTTCTCACGAGTCTCCGGGTCAATCTCGACCGCCACAACCTCGCTCGCCTTGAGCGCGCCCGCCGCGAAGGCCAGGATGCCCGAACCGGCCCCGAAGTCGAGCACCCGCATACCGGGACGCAACACGCTGTCCATCAGGCGCAGGCAGACGCGCGTGGTGGCATGTGTGCCCGACCCAAACGCCTGACCGGGTTCGATGCGGACCACCAGCGGCGCTTCGCCGCCCGGTGTCGGCACACTTTTCACATGTTCCGCGCCCCACCAGGCGGGTTCGATCCGCAGCCGTTCGGAAATGGCGACCGGTCGGTAGAAGGCTTTCCATTGCGTGGCCCAATCGGCGTGGGGCGTGACGAGCGGGGCCAGGGTCCACGGGCTGGCCGCGACCTCGGAAGACGCGGCGTGCAGGGCGCTTTCGAGCCGTTGCGCACAGTCGGCCACGTCAGCCGTCTGGCTCAGGTAAATCTGCAAAGCGCCCAACTCGGCCGTCCCCGGTTCACCGGAAGCGTGAATGAACTTCGGGTCGTGCCAGGTGGTGCGAGCCGTTCCGAGCAGGACATCGTCGTCGAAGAGTTCACAGGCAAGGGTTTCCGCCTGATCGAGGAGGTCGCTGGCCCCTTTGATCTGAAGTCCGGGCCAGGTTTCGGACGAATCGGGTGTCATGGTTTTCAGTCTTCTTTCTTTTCAGTCACAGGATTCAGGAGATACGGCCTCAGCCCCCCAACGGATCTCAGCAACAAAAGATACGAAAAAGAGGTTTTCGTGTCATTTCGTGTCTTTCGTGGTTCATAATTCGGTTGCGGTTCGTACGAACGGTCTTTCGCGTTCTCGGGGTGGAGCGCATCCGTATCCATTTCAACAGTCTTGAAACGATCAATCGTCTTCTTCGTAGTCAATCATGTCCGAGGCGCGTTTGCCCGACTT
>DAOPYU010000512.1:0-3101 GCA_035353095.1 Candidatus Sumerlaeota bacterium
CGAAAAGCGCGAAAGACACGAAAAAATCAGTTTTCGCGCTTTTCGCGTCTTTCGCGGTTTTTTCTTTTGGTTGCGGCTTCGCTGCGCCAGGTATTTCGTGCTTTTCGTGGTTAAGCGGTCTTCGGTATCCTTTAGATTGTAACTGGGTATCAGAAAGAGACCGATAACCACGGGACAGGATCACAGGATTTGCGGGATTATTCTCGGGTGTGTTGTCTCGACCCAGCTTCTCATAAAATTCGGGGCGTACGGTTTTGAAACCGCACGCCCCGAATCATTGTTGAAATTCACACCGGGCGACAGGTCCGGTTGCGGTTCGAGACCGGAACCGGGTCAGCGCCTCGACGGTTACTTCTTCGCTTCTTCACCCAACTGCAGCGGCGCCCAGGCCTTCTTCGTGTTCTCGCCGCGCTTGGCCCACTTCTGCCACAGGGGCGCGTCGCACAGCGCCTGCATGAAGACGCCGCCCACGACGGGACGCGCCGTGAAGCCCTGCTTCTTGGCCGAGTCGGTGTAGTACCAGTCGCCCATCGGCGCGCGGTCGGGCGTCTCATTGAGGAACTTGATGATGGGCTTGATCAGCGCCTCGAAGTCCTCGCGGTTGCCCGTGATGGCCGCCGTCCAGGTGATCCAGTCGAGTTTGGTGTAGGTCTCACGGTTGTCGAGCGGCAAACCGTAGGGCTTCTGGTTGCGCTTGTAGAAATCCATTTCCTTGCGCATGGCGCTCTCCGGGAAGAGTTTCAGGCCCAGAACGCGATCCCACACGATGTTGTACTTCTGGCTCCAGCTGTCGGGTTTGTCGAAGGCCAGACGGAAGTGATCGCCCGCGTCGGCCTGTTCCACCCACTTCTTCACCATCCCCTGCGCCAGTTCGGTCAACCGCTTGGCTTCGGCGTCCTTGCCGCATTTCGCGCTGAGCTGGCCGAACGCGCCCAGGGCCACGATCGCCTTGGCCGACAGGTTGACGTTGTGCGCCAGGTGACCGGCGAAGTCGTCTGTGCAGAGCTGGTTTTCGGGATCGAACCCCTTGGCCTCGAGGTAGGCGGCCCATTTCTCGAGCACCGCCCAGTGCTTCTCGGCAAACGCCGTATCGTTCTCCACATCCGCCAGCGCGGCCACGATCAGGATCATGTCGGCGGACTCTTCCACGGGCATCTGGTTGTTCTCGCCCTTTTCTCCATCGCCATAGACCTGACCCGTCGCGTAGGGGTACTGACCCAGGTCGTGGGGCGCGAAGGGGAACTTCCAGCGGGACGAGGCAGAGTAGTCGAGGATCGGTTCCACCGTGGCTTTCGTCAGAGCCGGGCTGAAAAGCAGGGGCTGGGGCGCCATGGGGTAGAACACATCCACGGTGGCGATACAGCCGTTGCTGTGGTTTTCCTTCGGGAAGAAAAGGGGCTGTCCGGCCGGGTCCGCCGCCAGTTTACAGGCGGCCAGGGCCTGGCGGTAGGCCAGCGCACACAACGTCGCGTAGTCCGCGCCACCGGCCTTCGCCATGTCGTCCATCAACTCCTTGTCGAACGCCCCGCAGCGTTTTTCCAGTTCCGGGAATTCCTTCCACGCCTTCTGAAGCATCCCGGCGGCGTCCAAACCGTCACGGCGCCAGTAGGGCGCCAGGTCGGCCTTGAAATACCGGATGGACTTGATGTCGTCGTAGGCCAGAATCGCCACCTGACGCACCGCCTTGGCGGCCACCTCCCCGGCGTCCATCGTGGCGCACAGCATCTGTGCCTGCCCGGCCGGCTCGGCGCCGAAGGGCGCCTGGGTCGTCAGCGCCTGCCCCGTCTTGGCAAAATGGTCATAGGCATCGTTGGCGCGAGCGATGGCCACCGCCCCACCCTTCTGGTCCGCCGGAACGGCCAGGTAGGCGTAACCCCAGTCGATGCGGATATCATCGCCCGGGCGGCTCAGCAGTTTCTGTTCGCGCGAACCGACCCGCACCGCCTGCAGCCCCTTGACTTCCGCCTTCTCGCACACCACATCCTGTTTGCCCTCGTTCACCGCCAGCATCGGGCTGGCGTCCAGGTAGAACTGAACGCTGTGCGATTTCCCATCCACCGCCACCGCTTCCCAGACCACGTAGGTGGCCGGGCGCGACAGGATGTCGAGGTCGTCGGTCAGAGCCGGCGTCACGAACGTCAACGTCAGCTGGATTTTGGCGTTGGCAAACGTGTAGATCGTCCGCGTGGGCAACACCTCGACGGATTTCTGCGGGAGGGGCGCGATGTGCGCGGGCTGCGCGCCCATCACGCGCGCCACTTCCCCGTCCACCCGCACGAGAGCGTGCAGGGGGTGCGGTTTCCCGGTCCAGTGGGTCGTTTCCTCTCCGTAGAGTTGGTCGGCCGGCGACCAGATGCTGAAATAGGGATCGTGGGCCACCAGCGGGACAGCCGGGGGCCGTACCGGATCGGCCACCGCCCGGGGAGTCGCGGCCTGCGCGCACATCCAGACCGCCGCCAGCGCACATGCGACACTCAGGTACGACAGCCGTTGACGCAGTTTTGTGAGAAGAGACAAACGCATTTCACCTGCTCCTTTTCATCCGGCGCGATTCGCCAGAATCTCAATGGGTATTCGACAGTCAGGACTGATGACCGTTCCTGGAATCCGCCCGGTTCCATGAACGGGTCTGAGAGGTCCTAAAAATCGTCAAAATGACTTGTTTTTCTTAGAATCTGCCATTGAATTTGTCAAGCCACAAAATCCGTTTCTCCGATCGTCCCGGCCTGAAAACCGCCGGATTTCCCACTCCGGGACGCCTCCATTTCTTGCATCCCCGCGCAACCCACCCCGACTCAGTCGCCACAACTCGAACAAATTGCAAGAAAGCAGTTCGACTTATAGGCAGGTCCCTCCACGATCTTCCTCTCTGGGAACAATCTCAAGAAAGTGAAGAACCCTCGCTTTGAAACAGATCAGGGGAGTTCTTTTGCTTCAAATACTTCGACTTCCGCCAGCGCCAGATGGCCGGTCCCCGCCAGTTGCAGCTTCAGATACCGGCCCGGAATCCCGGCCAAGTCTATCGTCCAGGTCCGGGGAGTCCCGTCACGCTGGATCGTGTGGACCTTCCGATAATCCGTTCCATCGCTCGAGACCCACAC
>DAOPYU010000513.1:0-3101 GCA_035353095.1 Candidatus Sumerlaeota bacterium
ACCTCTTCTTCTCGACCGAAGTAGCCCGAGGCATCGAAGAAAGCGATATTATCTTCGTATCGGTCAATACCCCCACCAAGACCTTCGGACAGGGTTCCGGACAGGCCGCCAACCTCGAATACGTCGAAGCCGTCGCCCGCCTGATCCTCAAACACGCCAAAACCGACAAGATCATCGTCGAGAAAAGCACCGTGCCCGTGCGCACCGCCCAGGCCCTGCAGCGCATTCTGGCCTCCGGCGCCAGTCCCCTGCATTTTGAAGTGCTCTCCAACCCCGAATTCCTGGCCGAAGGCACCGCCATCCCGGATCTGCTGGCGCCCGACCGTATTCTGGTGGGGTGCATGGAAACCGAAAGCGGCCACAAGGCGTGTGACCAACTGTCGGCCATCTACGAAAACTGGGTACCCAAAGACCGCATCCTGCGCACCAACGTGTGGAGCTCCGAACTCTCGAAACTCACCGCCAACGCCTTCCTGGCCCAGCGCGTCTCCTCGATCAACTCGATTTCGGCCCTGTGCGAGAAAACCGGCGCCAACGTCCATGAAGTGGCGCGGGCCATCGGTAAAGACTCGCGCATCGGTTCCAAGTTTCTCCAGGCGGGCGCCGGCTTCGGCGGTTCCTGCTTCCGCAAGGACATCCTGAACCTCGTCTATATCTGCCGTTCTCAGGGACTGACCGAAGCGGCGGACTACTGGGAACAGGTCGTGCGCATCAACGAATGGCAGCAGGACCGTTTCGTCCTCAACATGGTGGCCGAAATGTTCAATACGGTCGCCAACAAGACCCTGACCGTCTTCGGATTCGCCTTCAAGGCCGACACGGGCGACACGCGCGACTCACCGGCCATCCGCATCTGTCAGGCCCTGCTCGAAGAGCGCGCCCAGCTGCGCATCGTGGACCCCAAGGCGCTGCCCTACGTCGAGAGCGACCTGGGAACCCTCAAGGGTGTCACCCTGTGTCAGGACCCCTATGAAGCGGTGGCCGGTTCCCACGCCATCGCTCTCCTGACGGGATGGAAGCAATTCGCCGAGCTGGATTACCGGCGCATCTACAACGCGATGGAAAAACCGGCGTTCCTCTTCGACGGGCGCAACCTGCTCGACCACGGCGCCCTGTTCGAGATGGGATTCAACGTGTACCCCATCGGAGAAAAACCCTTGCGGCATTTCTAAGACGGTCCGCACCGGTCCTTGACCCGTCACCGTTTGTTCCCCATATTCTTCGGGAAAGGAATATTGTATGAAGCTGCAAATTATTGACTGGGTTATCATTGCAGGAACGCTTCTGATTTGTTTCGTCCCGGCTCTCTTCTTCGGAAAGCGGGCCGGTAAGAGCACGTCGGAGTTTTTCGCCTCCGGACGGTCCGTCCCCTGGTGGCTGGCAGGCCTCTCGATGGTCGCCACCACCTTCAGCAGCGACACGCCCAACCTGGTGACCGACATTGTGCGACAGAAAGGCGTGGCGGGGAACTGGGTCTGGTGGGCCTTCGTGCTGACGGGCGTGGCCACCGTGTTCTTCTACGCGCGCCTCTGGCGGCGCTCGGGCGTCATGACCGACCTGGAGTTCTACGAAATCCGCTACTCGGGCAAGGCGGCCAGCGTGGTGCGGGGGTTCCGCTCGCTCTATCTGGGTTTCTTCTTCAACTGTATCATCATGGCGGCGGTGAACCTGGCCGCCTGTAAGATCGCCAATGTGCTCTTCGGTCTGCCCCGATGGCAAACACTTCTGGCCGTGGGATTGCTCAACGTGATCTTCGCCGCGCACTCGGGTCTGTGGGGTGTGCTGGTCATTGACATGGTTCAGTTCTTCATCAAGATGACCGCCGTGATCGCGGCGGCCTACTTCGCCGTCAAACTACCCCAGGTGGGAGGGCTGCACGGCATGGTGGAAAAACTGTCGGCGCTTAAAGGCCCTGGAGGCTTGAACTACCTTTCCATCCTGCCCGATTTCTCCAATAACCTCGAAATTGCCGTGGCGGTCTTCATCATGCCGATCGCCGTTCAGTGGTGGGCCGTGTGGTACCCGGGAGCGGAACCGGGTGGCGGCAGTTACATCGCGCAGCGTATGCTCGCCTCCAAATCCGAAAAGGACTCGCTCGGAGCGGTTCTTTTCTTCAACGTCGCTCACTACGTCCTGCGTCCCTGGCCGTGGATTCTCGTCGGGTTGTGTTCCATTCTGGTTTATCCCCAATTGAGCGATATTCAGAAAACGTTCCCGAACCTCGATCCCAAATTGCTGGGCCACGACATCGCCTACCCGGCCATGCTGATCTTTCTCCCCACGGGTTTCATTGGCCTGATGGTCGGAGGCCTCATTGCCGCCAATTCTTCGACCATTCTGACCCACTTGAACTGGGGCGCGTCCTATCTGGTCCATGATTTCTACCAGCGTTTCCTGGTCAAGGGTGCCCCTGAAAAGCACTACGTCATGGCCGGACGCATTGCTACGCTGATCCTCTTCCTCTGTTCCTCCGGTCTGGTTTTCTTCCTTGACAGCGCCAAAGCCTCCTTCGACATCATTCTCCAGATCGGAGCGGGTACGGGTCTGCTCTACCTCCTGCGCTGGTTCTGGTGGCGCATCAACGCCTGGTGTGAAGTCGTCGCCATGGTCAGTTCGTTCCTTGTCTCCCTGGTGATTCTGTTCTTGAAGAAATCCGGTATCCCGGAAGAACCCTATCTCACCACCCATCTGTGTTTGATCTACACCGTGCTCTTCACCACGATCTGCTGGGTGGCGACCGCCTATCTGGCCCCCCAGACCGACCGCAAGATCCTCTATGAGTTCTACAAGAAGGTCCGGCCCTTCGGGCCCGGATGGGAACGTATCCGGAAAGAACTCGGGATCTCGAAAGAAGAAGCGGCCGCCACGCACGAAAACATCCCCATGGGCCTGCTCGGCTGGGTGGCCGGGTGTACGACCATCTGGTCTGCGCTCTTCACCGTAGGTAACTACCTCTACGGACGCATGGACTACGCGGGCATTCTGCTGGGCATCTTCCTCGTCAGTGGCATCGTGTTGATCAAAGTCGTCAACCACCTCTGGGACAACAACGGTTCCCAGGAAACCCACTGAGGGCCCTTCCCCGCCTCTCGACCTTATTA
>DAOPYU010000514.1:0-3093 GCA_035353095.1 Candidatus Sumerlaeota bacterium
CCATGACCATCGGCTGGGCGCAGTTGGGCGTGTTCTGGAACCTCGACCTGCTCACCGTCGCGGTCCGCAAGAGCCGTCATACCTTCTGGCTCCTGGAGCGGGCCGAGGATTTCACGGTCAGCATTCCGTGGGGGGACTGCTCGAAGGCGCTGGCGTACTGCGGGTCGCATTCGGGACGCGACGGCGACAAGTTCGCCGCCTGCGGCCTCGAGAAACGTCCTGCCCGGCGGGTCCAGTCGCCCCTCGTGGCGCTGAGGGGCCTGCACTACGAATGCAGGACGGTGTTCAAGGCGCCGATGGACGCGCGGTATCTGAATGCGGAACTTGAGTCGCTCTACCCCCTGCGTGACTACCACACGCTCTACTTTGGGGAGGTCCTGGCCTGTTACGAAACGGACTGAGAGCGCGAGAAGGCGAACGGCCCTGCACAGTCTTCGACAAATTCATTTAACCCCGAAAACACGAAGGACCTGGCGCAGCGAAGCCGCAACCAAAATGTAAACCACGAAAGACACGAAACACTCGAAAACCGCGTTTCCGTGTCCTTCGTGTTTTTCGGGGTTTGTCTTTCGGTCTCTGCGTTTGTTTCATCTTGCACGCAGATGCGCATTCATTTCCATGACCCGGCGATTATACCACGTAGGTCGAAGCGCTGGTGTTACCGCCGCGGCCGGTCCAGTTGGTGTGGTGAAACTCCTTGCGCGGGCGGTCCACGCGCTCGTAGGTGTGCGCGCCGAAGTAATCGCGCTGGGCCTGGAGCAGGTTGGCCGGGAGGCGCTCGGAACGGTAGCCGTCAAAGAACGCTAACGCGCTCGAGATGGTGGGCATCGGAATGCCCAGACCGATGGTCGCCGTCAACACCCGCCGCCAGGCGCCTTGCGCCTTCTCGACGGCGTCCTTGAAGAACGGATCGAGCAGCAGGTTGGGCAGGGCCGGATTGCGTTCGAACGCTTCCTTGATTTTTCCCAGGAAGACCGAGCGGATGATGCACCCGCCGCGCCACATCATCGCGATGCCGCCGTAGTTGAGGTGCCAGTCGTACGTTTGCGCGGCCGTCCGCATGAGCTGGTAGCCCTGGGCGTAGGAAACGATCTTCGAGGCGTAGAGCGCCTGGCGCAGGTCGTCCACCAGCGCCTTCTTGTCTCCGGTGAAGGGCGTGGTGACGGCTTTGATCTGGTGGGCGGCCTCGACGCGCTCCTCCTTGAGGGCCGAGAGGCACCGCGCAAACACCGCCTCGCCGATAAGCGTCAGGGGCATCCCCTCGTCGAGCGCGGCGATGGCGGTCCACTTGCCGGTGCCCTTCTGGCCCGCCGTGTCGAGGATCAGGTCCACGACCGCTTGGCCGTTTTCGTCCTTGTACGCCAGAATGTCGCGGGTGATCTCAATGAGGTAGGACCCCAGTTCGCCCTCGTTCCATTCCTTGAAGACCTGGTGCATTTCGGCGTTGGTGAGGCCCAGGCCGTCGCGCATCAGGTGGTAGATCTCGCAGATCAGTTGCATGTCGCCATACTCGATGCCGTTGTGGACCATCTTGACGAAGTGGCCCGCGCCGTTCTCGCCCACCCATTCGCAACACGGCTCGCCTTCTTCGGTCTTGGCGCAGATAGCCTGGAAGATCGGCTTGACGGCGGGCCAGGCGGCGGGCGATCCTCCGGGCATGATCGAGGGCCCGAGCAGCGCCCCTTCCTCGCCTCCCGAGACGCCGGTCCCGATGTAGAGTTTGCCCTGAAATTCGACGTACCGGGTGCGGCGGATCGTGTCGGGGAAGTGCGAGTTTCCCCCGTCAATGATGATGTCGCCCTCTTCGAGGTGGGGCAGGATCTGACCGATAAAATCGTCCACCGCGCCGCCGGCTTTCACCATGAGCATGACCTTGCGGGGGCGCTTGAGGTTGGTGACCAGTTCTTCGATCGAGTGGCACCCGATGATGTTTTTCCCCTGGGCGCGCCCGTTCATAAAATCGTCCACCTTCGAGGTGGTCCGATTGAAGCACGCGACCGTAAACCCCTTGCTCTCCATATTCAGAATCAGGTTTTCCCCCATGACTGCCAGACCCACGACTCCCATGTCCGCTCTGCTCATGTTCGAAATCCTTTCGCCCGCGTATTTTTGCGATTCTATCGGGAACTTAGCGTCTTTCACGTTTTTTCCGGGGAGGGCCCCGCTTCGGGAGGCAGGGGGGGCGGACCGGAGGGGTGTTGGGCCTGCCATTCCGCCGCCAGTCGTCGGCCTTCTTCGAGCTGACTGTGGGTCAGGGTCTGTTCGATTTCGTCGCGGAGTTGGACCTGGTGTTTTCCACCGGTTTCCATGGCCAGAATAGCCCACATGTAGGCGGTCGAGCCGTCCTGGGGCACTCCTTCTCCCCGCGCGTACATGGCGGCCAGGTTGTTGCGCGCAAAGGCGAATCCCTGTTCGGCCGCCTTGTGGTACCACTCGATCGCTTCCGCCAGATTTTGCTCAGTTCCCTGACCCGTGTGGCTGCTCCACCCCATCAGGTACTGGGCCACCGGGTTTCCCTGCTCGGCCGCGCGAACCCACCAGATTCGAGCCTGCCGGATGTCTTTCTCGACTCCTTCGCCGCGCAGGTACATCCCGCCCAGATTGAGCTGGGCCACCGCCAGACCTTTCTCGGCGGCCTGGCGGTAACAGCCCACCGCCCGGTGCACATCTTTCTCCATCCCATTGCCGGTAGCATACTGCACCCCCAGCAGGTTCAATGCTATCGCCTCGGCTGTTTCCTTCTGTTTTTCTTTTTCTGCGCGAAAAGAGGAGGCCCAGTCGCTCAGGTAATTGCGCAGCATGCGCGAATCCTTCCTCTGGAGTTTGTCGCCCGAACGGGGCAAACTTTCCCCCCCCGGATCTCGATTCTGGAGAAGCCGGAGCATTTCCCGGGGCGGGTTGTGAACTTCGAGGGCCTGTTTTTCCCCGTGTGACGCCCCCCCAGACGCTCCACGCAACCGCCTCAAGACCAGTTCCCTACCTTACTTTTATCGCATTCGGCGGAGGGACGCAAGCGTTTCCGCTAACGGTTTCTCGGCAGGGGTGCATCCCCCGAATTCGTGAGAAGGTTCACTGAAATTTGAATAGTCTGGC
>DAOPYU010000515.1:0-3093 GCA_035353095.1 Candidatus Sumerlaeota bacterium
GAACATGGATACGCTCCTGGCGAATGTCGCCCCCGAGAAACGGGGTTATCTGTCCGGTTCCGGCAAGATGGAAAGTGAAGGGACCATGCAGGGTTTCTCCCCTGAGGCGCGCGCGAAGAACATGCGCGTGAAAGCAACCGGTTCCATTTCGGACGGCAAGATTCAGAATGTCCCCATGGCCAAGGAAATCGGGAATCTGATCGGGGTGCCGGAACTCGAGAATATCACCTTCAAGGAATTCTCGACCGATCTTTCTTCCGCCGCCGAGGGCATTCAGGTCAAGGCCGTCGAAATCCTCGGGGACTTGCAGCGCATCCGGTTCAACGGGCTGGTGGGGTACGACAACTCGCTCAATCTGCCGTTGCTGCTGGGCCTGGGGGGAAAACTGCGCGAGAAGGCGACGCTTCAGAAGTTTGCCAGTTACCTGCAGGACGACGACAAGGGGTACCTCTCGTTCCCGTCTCCCTTTACGGTATCGGGCAATGCTTCCAAACCCAAGGTCCAGATTGATCTGGGTTCGGAAACGTTGGTGAATCTGGGGCTGGGGGTTCTGGAGAAAGAACTCGAGAAGCGGGGGGGAGCGGGCTCGCCGGAACTACAACAGGGACTGGATGTTTTGAAGAAGAATCCGGCGGAAGCGGAAAACGTCTTGGGCGATATGCTCAATAAAAAACTGGAGAAGAAAGCCGAGCGGGCGGAGAAAAAGAAAGAAAAGGCCTCGAAGACGCCCAAGCCGACGCCGGCTGCGGATACTCCGTCCGACGGGGGGGTGACGGCGACCCCGACCCCGGTGAAGGACGCGGCCCGGGAAACCCCCGCGCCCACCCCTGCCGGGCAGTCGTCCAAGCAGACGCCCGTTCCCGGAAAGGCGACTCCAACCCCGGCCAAGTCGGCGCCGGGAACCGGAAAAGCCGTTCCCACCCCCGTTCCCGCGAAAGCCACTCCGGCGCCCGCCGCGGAAAAGGCGACGCCTACGCCTCAGCCCACTCCCGCGCCGGCCAAGGCGACGCCCGCGCCGGCGGGAGCGGAGGCTTCCAAGGCAACGCCGGTTCCCGTGGCGGGGAAGAAAGCGCCCGCTGCGGACAAGGCGGATGCGGCTTCCAAAAAGAAAGCGAAGGCTTCCGGGGCAGGGAAAAATGCGGACGCGACCCCTCCCCCCACGGAGGGAAAGGCGGATTCCGGCACGGAGGCTCAGGAATAAAACGGTCTGACAGACGCAAGTAAGAGAAATGGGCGGGTTTCCGTTGGGCGGTTTCCCATGTCCCCGTTATTGTTGTGAGAGAAAGAGAAAATATCTGTGGCTTTCCCAGAAACCCACCACCGGATCATCTGGGGCGATGCGCGCCGGATGGACGCCGTCGCCGATCAGTCCGTGCATCTGGTGGTGACCTCGCCCCCCTACTGGCAACTCAAGGACTATGGCAGTTCAGAGGGGCAGATTGGCTTCCACGACTCCTACGAGGCGTACATCAACCACCTGAATCTGGTCTGGAGCGAATGCCACCGGGTACTGCACGACGGGTGCCGGTTGTGTGTGAACATCGGCGATCAGTTCGCGCGCTCAGCCTATTACGGCCGTTACAAGGTGGTGCCGATCCGGACCGAGATCACGCGTTTCTGCGAGACGATCGGGCTGGATTACATGGGGGCGATCATCTGGCAGAAGGCCACCACGTGCAACACCTCGGGCGGGGGGGTCATCATGGGGTCCTTTCCCTACCCCCGCAACGGGATCGTCAAACTGGACTACGAGTTCATTCTGATTTTCAAGAAACCGGGGAATTCTCCCAAGCCACTCTCACCCGAGGCGAAGGAAGCGTCGCGTCTGGACCCGGAGGAGTGGAACCGGCTTTTCTTCGGCCACTGGAATTTCCCCGGCGCGCGCCAGACGCGCCACCTGGCGATGTTTCCCGAGGAATTGCCCGCACGGCTCATCAAGATGTTCACCTTCGTGGGCGAGACGGTTCTGGACCCCTTCGCGGGCAGCGGCACGACCAGCCTGGCCGCGCGCAATCTCGGACGCCACTCCGTTGGCGTGGAACTCAACGAAGCGTTTCTCCCGCTCATCCGCGAGAAAGTCGAGGGGACGGAAGGGGATCTGTTCCGTTCGAGCGGTCTGACAATCGAAAAGGTGGAGGTCCCCTCCGTCGAGGAACTTCAGGAACGGCTGGACGACCTGCCCTACCTGTTCCGCGACCCGATTCCCGTATCGCTCAAAATGGACCCGCGCAGCGAAACTTTCGAGTCGCGCGTGGACGCGAGCGGCGGGGTGGATCGCGAGACCTACTTCAAGGTCAACGAGATTCTGGCGGGGGACAAAGTTCGGCTCGATTCCGGCGAGACGATCCGCCTGCTGGGCGTCCGAATCAAACTGGGAAAGGAAGAGGAGGCCCGCGCCTTCCTGAGTGAAAAGACGCGGGGCCAGAAGGTGTTCCTCAAGTTCGACAAAATCGAGCGCGACAGTGACGGAAACCGGTACGGTTACCTCCATCTGAAGAACAAGACGCACCTGAACGCCCACCTGATCCGTTACGGCCTGGCCGAACCGGACACGGAACTCGAGTACCGATACAAGAAGCGGTTCCTGAGCCGGCACGCGGCGCTGTGATTGAGAAGGATTTTTCTGGGGACAGGATCACCGGATAAACAGGATGGGGCCGTTAATAATCCTGAAAATCCTGCGACCCCGTCCCTCTATTTCTCCGGAAGGATTCCCTCTTCTTTTCTCTTGAAAGAAAAGAGAACGCCCGTGGGACTGGAAGTGTCGAGGATGCTTCCGATCCACTCGCGCAGATGGGTCGAATCTTCTGGATGGGAAGAGGGGTTCTGAGAAATCGCCTGAAGATCCAGCGCCAGCACACGCGGGCGTCCCTGGGGCCCGGTGGCCATTTCTCGCGCGCGGGCGGCGGTTGCCTCTTCCAGGGAAAACCCCAGAGGAAGAGGCGCATTCGTGACCATCAGGAAAAACCCGGTCGGACGTGCCCGGCGCAGGTGGGGACGCGCGGCGCGCGCCAGTCGGGCGGCCTCTTCCACGGCTTCCTCCACTGAAACGGTTCCATTTCCCGTTGCATGATCAAGGGGCCAGACGACCAG
>DAOPYU010000516.1:0-3083 GCA_035353095.1 Candidatus Sumerlaeota bacterium
TCGCCTCGGTCTACGCCAACCCGAACGGCGACCGCACCACGGCCGAGACGTCGACGGAATTTTACGCGCGCCTGTTGTTTCAACAGCGCAAACAGGACCCGGCCAAGATGCGGGATCTGGTCAACCGCGCGGCGCGCTTCGGGATCAAGGTCTACGCGCCGGTCATCTACCAGTACATGGGGACCCCGGAGAGCGAGGCGGGGCTGCGGAAGCTGGTGCAGGACATCGTGAAAGAGTTCCCCGACATCCAGGGGTACATCCTGCTGACCGAAGGGTTCTGGTACAAGAGATGGGGCGGCGGCCACGGCGCAAGCCGGGAGTACCTGGAGGACTGGGCGCGCAACTGGAGCAAGGCGGTCGGCATCGTTTCTGATGAGTGCCACCGCGTGAATCCCGCCATCGAGATCCTCCCCTGGGAATACAACATCGACTTCCGCCCGCAGAGCGCCGAAATGAAGCGCTACTTCATCCGGCAGTTGCCTGCCGACACGATCCCCCTGCTCACTTGGGAGAACGGGAAGAGCTTCGAGATCGACGGCCTGAAGAGCCACCTGCGGGATTACTCGCTGTCCCAGATCGGGCCCGCGGAGGTGACCCACGCGCAGGTCGGGGAGGCTCGCCAGCGGGGCATGAAGGTCTATTCCAAGGTTGACACGTTCGCCAGTTGGCAGTACGGCACCAGCCCTTACCTTCCGTTCCCTTATCAGTGGCATGCCCGGTACAAGGCACTTGAAAAATACGAAGTCAACGGCACGCTCGAGAGCTGGAGCAGCGGCTACAGCCCGAACTTCATCGCCGAGCTGCGGGCCTGGTCCTGCTGGAGCGGCGAGCCTCCGCTCGACGATCTTTTAGGCGCGATCGCCACCCGCACCTTCGGAGCGGCGGGGAAGGATCTGGCCTTGAAAGCCTGGGACCACTTCAGCCAGGCGATCCGCCTGGTGCCCGACACGGGGCCGAACATGGGAACCAATCATGCCGTCGGGAATCCCCTTTTCTTCCAGGAGCCGCCCGAACGGACTGTGACGTTCAAGTATTCATGGACGGATTACGGCAAGTGGATGGGATATTTCGGCGGCGGGGTCAACCCCCACTGGCCCTTTACCGTCTCGCGCATGGTCTTCTACCCAGATTTCAGCAACAAGACGAACAGGGCCGAGCAGTATGCCAGAGCCGCCACCGGCGTGGAGGTCGGCACGGAGACGAAGGTGTTGCCCATCTTTCTCAAGTACCTGCGGCAGGCCGCCGACCAAATGGAGGAGGGGCTGAAACTGTACCGGGCCGCGGCCCTCGGAAGCCCGGAATCGAAACGGCATCAGGCCGTCCGCGAGGTGGTGGTGGCCGAGCAACTGCACCGGATGATGCAGAGCGATTGCGCGGTCCTGGAATTCGAGGACTTGCGCCTGCAACAGGCGGCGGAAAAGGACAGCCTGAAAGCGGGGGCGATCCTGGACCGGATGGAAAAGATCCTGCGCGGCGAAATCGCGCGCACGGAGCTTTCCCTGCTCGCCGCCACACGGGACTCCCGCCTGGGGTTCCAGTTTGAGCAGGACTATGTCTACACGCCATATTCGCTGCGGGAAAAACTCGCCCTCCTGCGGGAAACTCTGGAGTTACAGTTACCAGCCGCACGACGCGGGAGAAGCCTCAGCGCCACGTCTCAACATCCGGCATCCCTTGGTCACGTACCACCGGAAAATCCGGTGACTTGAAAACCTGAACGCTTTGTTTGTGCCAACCAAGCACAGGGAGGACCGGTCATCCATCCGTCCCTACTCTTTGCATGTAGACCACATTTCGCCGGCTTTTTCTCAGTTTTCCCCTTCGGTGGGTCCGGTATGTCGTCCAGGAGATTTCTGTTCCCTTTTCTTCAGAAAGATGGCGAGTGCTTTGTCATACACTTGAGTCTGATCGCAAAACCATTCCACCAGCCACTTGGTCAAATAGAAAAGCTGCTCGTCAGGAGAAACATTCGTTCTGCTTATGGCACAAAGCCGGTCTGTCTCGTTCCGGAACTCGTCATGCTTAGTCCTATGGCTCTCGTAACCGGGGTATCGAATAGATCTCATAAGGGCTTCTTCCGCGTCAAAATGCTCAACGGCATAAGCGAGCGCTCTCTCAAGTGCCGCATCCACTGTTGACTGTTCGACATTTGGCCGCTCGGTCAATGCAAAAAGCTCATCAACAAAATCAAGATACTGCTCGTGCTGATTATCTATCACAAGGACACCCGTGCGAAACAACTGATGCTCTATTTTACTCTTCGTTTTTCCCACATGATTGTTGGGCGGCCGATTTTAACTACCGTCGCACGCCTCGAACACGCGCCTCAGCACATTACTGGGCGCCCTGTCTCACCGTTTTGTTTCTGCATTCTTCCTTCACGCTTCGTGGAACGAGAGCCAACGCCCCACAGATTAGCCCCGGAACGATTAGAAGATCGTCCAGTTGCCCGAGGATCGGAATGCCATCGGGAATCAGATCGATGGGAGACAGGAGATAGGCGATGGCTCCGGCCAACAACCAGCGAGAGATCCTAGGTGTCTTGGGATGAGACAATAGCGCCCGGTAATACGCAAGTTCCCGTTTCGCTTTCTCCACAATCCTCTTCACGCATTCCTCATGCTGTCATTCCCTCTTTCGGCTAACGATGCAAATCGCGGGCGGTGAAGCCCGTACCGACCACTTGCTGGTTGATCAGTTTTTTTCTCCAATGCCCGGATAACCTGAGTCAACGGAATAAACATCGCGGTCACATAGACAACCGAATACGCCATGTCGCCGATCAGCATCAGCACGTTTGCCGTGAATGCCACCATACTGCAATCGCCCATCCGGTTTGTTTATTTGCCTGTTGTTCTTCCATCTTCTTTTCCCTCATGTTGCCCAACGATTAGCCGTTCTGACTCATATGCCACGCAGTATACCACACTGCTGTATGGCAGGAAAGATTGGAAACGGGGACGTCGCCAGTCGCGTCATTTTTTCCGGTCATGCTTGCCCTATGCCCATACCTTTGTTAAATTACCTTCAACACAGGACGTGTTACTTTGTGTATGACACGCAAAGAGAAGGAGTACAAACAT
>DAOPYU010000517.1:0-3077 GCA_035353095.1 Candidatus Sumerlaeota bacterium
GTTGACGGGTCTGGCTGTTTTCGTCATGCCGACTCTGATCACGCAGATTCTGATCATGTCGGGTGTCGTGGCCGCAGTGTACGGGTTGATCAGGTTCAAACCCGACAATGCGTATTCGATCGCGTTCAACGTGTTTGTCGCGGTTTCCCTTTTGATCGCCGGAGTGATCGCCATGATCGCGCTGCACAAGGAAGGACTTCCGGACGCCGCCGGCAGCCCGCCCGACCGAGAGTTCCTTCGCAAACCGTTCCTGGGTCCGATTTCGCGCGAGTGGTGTACCTATCTGGCCACGTTGGGCAGCATTATTGTCTTCATCCTGCTCGTTTCGGGATTCAGCATGTTTACCCAGGATCACAAAGCCTATGTGGTGATTCCCAATAGCGTGATTAACAGCCTGAAGTATGATGTGAGCGCCGTGAATTCGACAACGGTTGATCTGAATACCAATCCGAATGACCTCAAGTTGCCCCCAAATCCGAATTCAGCTAAGAAAGCGCTGGCGGTAGTTTTGGCCGATATCAGTACGCCAGCCGGGTTGATCCTGATGCTTTCCGGCCTGATCGCGCTGCTCTATATCGGCGTCGAAATGTTCCGGATGCAGAAGATTGCCCGAGAGCGGATGTATGTTGTGTTGATCCTGACCTTCTTCTCGTTGCTGTTCTTTGCCTTCTTTGAACAAGCGGGCAGTTCGGTGAACAATTTTACGGACCGCAATGTGGACCGCGTCTTTGCGAAAAACACGGTCACTCCGGATCAGGTGGGCCAGACCCTCCAGATCCAGCCGACTCAGGAACAATTGGGACACCGCAATGGAGAGACGATGTTTACGCTCAACTCTCTGGATAACCTGCGCAAAGAGAATAAAGGCAATCCCGCGTTCGAAATCCCCTGGGTGGTGAATGCGGACAATGTGGGGATGGGAATCGCGACACGGGCCGGGGAAATTCCGGCCAGTACCTTCCAGGCGGTCAACCCGATCTGTATTCTGACCTTTGGCCTGGTTTTCACGGCGTTGTGGAGTTTCCTGGGGAGCCGCGGGTGGGAGCCCAATACCTGTATCAAGTTTGCGATGGGCCTCTTCCAGTTGGGACTCGGATTCGGCGCGTTCTGGTATGGCGCCCAGCATGCCGACTCGCGTGGCATGGTGGCGATGGTGTGGCTGGTTCTGGGATACGCGCTTCATACAACGGGTGAACTTTGCCTCTCGCCGGTCGGGCTTTCGATGATCACCAAACTGACGCCCGCGCGCCTGGTGAGCACGGTCATGGGGGTGTGGTTCCTGGCCAGCGCTTTCGCGCAGCTGTTGTCCTCGACCATCGCCCAGTTCACCGGTGCCGAGGGGAGTGGGGGAGAAGCCGGAGTGCCGATTCCCAGTGAGACGGTGGGGGTGTACGGCGGCGTGTTCGGCCAGATCGCCATCAGCGCGATCACCGTGTCGCTCATCTGTTTCGCCCTGTCTCCGCTGCTCAACAAGTGGATGCACCGCGAGGTGATCTCGGACGAGGGATGAGCGGTAGATAACGCCTGAAAGGATTGAAACCGGTGAGAGGAAGAGTTCAGACCTCTCACCGGTTTTTTTGTTTGAGAAGGGGGTCTTTCCTTCCCTCGATCTCCCGCGGTTTCCAAACTTGCGTTTGAAAAAGCCCTCTTCCTGCGATAGAACAGAGGTGGTTCTGCCGGTTCAGTCCCGTCGGCCCCCGCTTTTCGTCGGAACGGGAGTTCTTTTTCGGGGATTGGACCGGAACCGGAATTCCCAGACAGGAAGGATGTACGCCCTCCCATGAAGATTATCATTGATGAAAATATGCCCTACGCCCGCGAGGCGTTTTCAACCCTGGGTGAGGTGGTCAGTATGGCCGGACGCGCCATCACCGCCGACGACGCGCGCGACGCCACCGTGCTGGCCGTGCGCTCGATGACCCAGCTCAAGGCCCCCCTTCTGGCGGGCTCTTCGGTCCGCTATGTCGGGACGGCCACCATCGGCACCGACCACATGGACCTCCCCTGGCTCGACTCGGTGGGGATTCGCCATTGCAGCGCCCCGGGGTGCAACGCCGATTCCGTAGCCGACTATGTCACCGCCACCCTGCTCCACGTGGCCGAACGCCAGGGCGTAACCCTTGAAGGGAAAACCCTCGGCGTGGTGGGCTGCGGCAACGTCGGTTCGCGGGTGGTCCGCCGGGGGCGCGCGCTTGGGATGCGCGTTCTGGAGAACGATCCGCCCCTGGCGCGCCAGACCGGCGACCCGCGTTACCGCCCCCTCAATGAACTCTTCGAAGCCGACTTCATCACTTTTCATACCCCCCTGACGCGCGAGGGTGAGGACGCCACCTGGCACCTGGCCGATGCGGCCTTTTTCGCCCGGATGCGCCCGAACGCCGTGTTCATGAACGCCGGACGGGGCAGCGTGGCCGACGGCGCCGCGCTTCTGACCGTGCTCGAACAGAAACGGATCGCAGGCGCCGCTCTCGATGTCTGGGAAGGAGAGCCGAAGATCTCGGTCGAACTGGCCCGGCGGGTCTTCATCGCCACCCCCCACATCGCCGGGCACTCGTTCGACGGCAAGGTCAACGGGACCGTCCAGGTCTATCGCCAGATCGCCGAGTGGCTGGGGGTCAAGCCGACCTGGACAACGGAAGGGCTCCTGCCCCCGCCCGATGTTCCGCGCCTGGAACTCGACGCGGCGGGTCGCCCCGACGAGGACGTGCTGCGCGAGGCGGTTCAGGCCGTCTATCCGATCCTGCGCGATGACGCGGCGTTGCGGCAGAGTCTGGAACTGCCGGGTGAGGCCGAGCGGGCCGCCGCGTTCGACCGGCTGCGGAAAGACTACCCCTACCGGCGTGAGTTCTCAGGGACCACGGTGGTCTTGAAGAACGCGTCGCCACAGCTCATCGAGAAATTCCGGGGACTGACGTTTCGGGTGGAATAACGGCTCGAAGGGGACCCAGTCGGAAGATGAAAGACAAGTAGGTTTCCGGTGGATATTCCGGATGGACGTTTCACCCAGGCGTTCACGCCTCGTCTTCGTCCCCTTCCAGCAGGGGCTGGACCCCGCCGCGCAGGTCGGTCGTTTCGAT
>DAOPYU010000518.1:0-3050 GCA_035353095.1 Candidatus Sumerlaeota bacterium
GGAACAAAGACCCGAAATTCCCGGCTCAGCCGACGAGAACGTCGGCAAATCACGGGCGGGACGCCCGTGCCACCTCCGGGCGCGTCCCGTCCATGAAGGGCCGGGGGGATTTTCGTCAACCGGGCCGGGGGGAACACCGCGGCAAATTCCGCTTGCCTTTTTGGGCGGGCAAGGTCAACATAAAATCGGTTGCGCGTGACCGGTGCGGTCGGTGCGAGTCAGACGGAAAGTGAGACATATCAATGGCGTGGAGTGAGGCAAAGCGCGGCCCGGGGATTCCGATGGCCCGCGACGGATGGCGGTTTGTGGTGCCCCTGATGGGCGCCGCATTGATCTGCTGGATTCTCGGTCTGACGGGGACGGGTTGGTTCCTGCTCGTGTTGGCCGTGGCCGTCGGGGCGTTCTTCCGCGATCCGGAGCGCACGCTGCCGCAGGGGGACCACCGGGTTCTTTCGCCCGCCGACGGAGTACTGCGTTACATCGAGGAGATGGAGACCGAACTGCCCGACGGACGCAAGGTGCGTCTGCGCCGTGTCAGCATCGTGCTGTCCATCTTCAACGGCCACATCCAGCGGGCGCCGTTTGCCGGCAAGATCTCGGCCATCCGTTACAACAAGGGCAAGTTCCTCAACGCGTTCGACGACAAGTCGTCCAAGGACAACGAAAACAACGAGCTGTGGATCGAAAGCCCGGCGGGGATTTTCGGCGTGCGCCAGATTGCCGGGCTGGTGGCGCGGCGCATCGTGTGCTGGTGCAAGCCGGGCGAGGCGCTGCGTACGGGCGACCGCATCGGGTTGATCCGGTTCGGTTCGCGCGTCGAGTTGTTCCTGCCGCTCGAGGCGAAGCTGGTGGCGCGCGAGGGCCAGACGGTGAAGGCCGGGCTCTCGATTATCGCCGAAATGGCGCCCGGCGCTCCCAACGTCTGAAAGTGAATTTCTGCGTTTATCCCCGACCGGGGGCCGACGCCCCCGCGTCTGTTTGCGGCAAGAAGAAGGAGTGGCAATCATGCTGATTTCCCAGAATGGCAAGACGCCTATCCGTAAAATCTATATTCTTCCCAACCTGTTTACCGCGCTCAACATGTTCCTGGGGCTGGCGGCCATTTTCAATTTCTACCTCGCGCAGGACAACCCGGATCTATTGGCCCGCGGGTGCTGGTTCATCATCTTCGCCGCCATCTCGGACGGGTTCGACGGAGCGGTGGCCCGGTTGACCAAGACCCAGAGCACCTTCGGCATGGAGTTCGACTCGCTGGCCGACCTGGTGTCGTTCGGGGTGGCGCCTGCTGTGGCCGCCTTCCATGTGTTGCACTCCATCGAGGGGATGCACCTCCGCCTGCTCGTGGGTCTGTGCGCCCTGTACACCATCTGCGACGCGTTGCGCCTGGCCCGCTACAATGTCGGCACGTCGAAGAAGTCGCCCTATGGCGAGTTTTTCGGCCTGCCCAGTCCGGCCGCCGCGGGGGGGGTCATTCTGGCCTGCCTGATGATTCACAATTACAACCTGCTGGCCACCGATCCGCCCCTGCTGGTACCGTTCCTGAATATCGAGGCCCAGCGTCTGGTCCACTTCTTCCTGCCGCTGATCGTCTTCAGCATCTCGCTCCTCATGGTGTGCGAAATTCCCTACCGCAGTCTCTCGAAGCGCATCCGGTTCAAACGGCAGATTTCGTTCGAGACGCTGGTGTCGGTGATCCTGATCGGCGTGCCGCTCTGGGCCATGGCGCACGAGGACCGCGTGATCCTCCTGTTCATCCTGACCTACGGTTACCTGATCTACGCGCCGATCATGGCCCTCTACCGTCACCTGCACGCCCGGCACCACCCACCGATGCAGGAAGCGCCCAACGGCCCCTCCACCGGCAACGGAAATTCCAACGGGAACGGGTGAGGTCTGCGGGAGAATCAGGGGCGATCATTTCCGGGAAGAATCAGGAATGATCGTTTCCGGACCACATGGGGAGGAAGATTTCCCGGAAGGGACTTCCCAGAAAACGGTATTTCTTTCTGCCGTCAGGATAAGAGCATGAATCAGTCCCCCCAGATCCAGCCCCCCCGGTGTAAAGCCTCTTTCCGGCAGGCGGAAAGATCGCTTCACCCCCGGCCTTTCTCTTCATTATCCATTATCCATTATCCATTATCCATTCGCCCCCACGTCCTCCCTGTCTGGGCCTGTCTGCTCCTCCTGCTGGCGGCGCCGGTGGCGTGCCACCGGGCGGTCGTGACCCCGCCCGAGCCGCCCCACGAAACGCTCCTGCTGGTGGTGGCGGAGTTCCGTCGCTACGCCGAAACCGACCTGTACCGCTACGAAACACCCAAGGACATCTCGGGCCAGAACGTCTTCCGCGCCCTCGCGGCCAAACTGGCCTATTTCGAGCAGAACAATCCCGGCGTTCAGAGCGACGTGGTCGAGTTCACCCGGGGCGAGGCCCTGCTGCGCCTGGCCGACTACCGCGGCGCGCTCGACGCCTTCAACCGCGTGGCGGCCCAGGCCGACTCGCCGCTGGCCGCCCAGGCCCGCGAGCGCATCGAGGTCTTCGTCCCCGTGCGGGAGGCCCTGCTGCCACCCAGGGAAGCCAGCAACATGGGGGCGTACTTCAACGATCTCGAAGCGCGCCGCGAGCGGCTGGCTGAACTCGAAAAACAGCGCCACGGCTCCTACGACGCCATCCTGATCCGGCGTGAACTCGAACGGGCCGACACCGAGTACGCGCTGGCGCTCTTCCGCAACCGCTTCGTGCTGCCGGACGGGTCGAAGCGCGCGCTGGACTTTGCGCGCGGCCTGCTCGACCGCCACGCCAACAGCGCCCGCGTCAACGCCCACCGTCTCCAGCTCGGCCAGTTCTACGCCGAGCTGGCGCGCGACCTGGCCTCGCTCCAGCCGCCCGACCGGGCCGGTTTCCAGAGCGACCTCTTCCACCAGCTCGCCACCGCCGCGCAGAAGGAGTTCCTCGCGGTCTCGAAGGCGGACGGCTACGAGGAAAAACTCGAAGCCAAAGCCCAACTCGACGCCCTCAACGCCTTCCTGCGCAAGGTAAGGAAGATGGAACA
>DAOPYU010000519.1:0-3044 GCA_035353095.1 Candidatus Sumerlaeota bacterium
TCGTTATTCTCCGTGCCCTGAAGGGGCACAACCAATCTCGCCTTTCCCCTCTTGGGCCCCTCTCTGTTGAACCCTTTCAGGGTTCGCAAAAGGGACACCTTTTCCCAGGGCGACGCTGCGCTCGCCCTGGGCTGGCGTATGGATAAGCCCTTCGGGCTTTTCATCCCCCCTCGATCCGGTTGATCACAACCCTCCTTCCCACAAATTCGGGAGATGCACTCTTCAAAAATCGGAGGACAAGAATCCACTTGTCGGAAAAGGTTTTTCGTGGTTCAATGGGGTTGAATCTGTAAAAGCGGTTCATCGGAGAGTGGGGATCTCGATTATGGCCAAGGACACTTACCGCATCCGGATCAAACGCGACGGCAGTATCGTTTTCTTTTCCCAACAGATCGGGGAAGAGCGCCTGCGCCTGTTGCGCGACATGATCGAGGACTCGCTCGGCCCGGTCGTCGAGATGCGCTCGGACGACGACGGCACTCCCGGCGGCGTGCGCCTGACCAGCGAAGAAGCCCAGAAAGACCAGATCGAACAGCAGAACAAATAATCCTCCTTCCCTCACATACAACAACCCCCGATCCCCGGACGATTGTTCCCAGAAGGACAGGGGCTTGACACGCTCGGCCTCCCTCCGTATGGTGGCGGGATAGGATTTCTGTGGATCCTCCTATTCCCAACGCTCGACAGAGGGAAATTCCTCCATGCGCTATCTGATGAAGCAGAAACTCTTCTCCCTGGGAGACGATTTCTACATCCAGGACGAATCCGGACAAAATGCGTTTTTCGTGGACGGCAAGGTGTTCGCGCTGGGCGACCAGCTCTCGTTTCAGGACCTGGCCGGGAACGAACTGGCCTTCATCCGCCAGAAACTGCTCGCCTGGGGCCCGACCTACGAAATCTACCGGGACGGCACGCTCTACGCCACCGTCCAGAAAGACCTCTTCTCGTTCCTGCACTGCTGTTTCTCCGTGGATGTGCCCGGCCCGGACGACCTGGAAGCGGAGGGGGATTTTCTCAACCATGAGTACACCTTCACCCGCCAGGGATTCCCCATCGCGACCGTCTCCAAACAGTGGTTTTCCTGGGCGGACACCTATGGGGTCGAAATTGCCCGGGGCGAGGACGAAGTCCTCCTGCTGGCCTGTTCCGTCGTGATCGACATGGCCTGCCACGACGAGAAGAACCGCTGAACCGCGCGCAAGCGATTTGTGCAAAGGGACGGAAGACGCTGAAAATGGGTTTCCCCGGGACCGCCAATCTCCTGATTGGCGCGGAAAGAGGGAGGGAAAATTCATGGCGACCGGAGAGAACTTCTTTGCGAAGCGCTTATCTCAGTATTGACCTGAAAGAAACCGTTTTCATGCCGCCACACAATCTTCCTGTTTTTTCGCCATCCGGTCTGACCCGATTCCTTGTCCGGGCATTGTTTCTGTGTCTCCTGACGAGCTGGACGTTCCCCGTCCGCGCCGAAGTCAAGGCCCTCACAGTCCTCCACACCAACGACCTCCACGCGCGGTTCGACCCACAGCCCGACGGTTCGGGCGGCATCGCCAACCTGGCCGCCTACATCCAGTCCGTCCGGAAACAGCGGCCCGGCCAGGTCCTTCTCCTCGACGCGGGCGACAACACCCTGGGCACGTCGCTCTGTGTCCTGTTCGACGGCGAACCGATCTACGACCTGATGAACCGCCTCGGTTACAACCTCAGGACCCTGGGCAACCACGAGTTCGACTACGGCGTGGAGAAAATCGCCCGGTTCCGTTCCTTTGCCCACTTTCCCGTCGTTTCGGCCAACGCCCTCCACAACGGCCAGCTCATCGCCGACGACGCGACGACCGTTCTGAACGTCAACGGGCTGCGGGTCGGGGTGCTGGGGTTGACCATCCCCTTTTCCCAGAAGGATCCGACGGTCACGTTCCAGAACCTCCACGACACCGCCGCCCGGTACCTGCCCGATCTGCGGACCCGGTCACAGATCCTCGTCGCGCTCACCCACATCGGCGTCGAGAACGACCGGACGCTGGCGCGCGAATTCCCCGACCTGGATTTCATCATCGGGGGCCACTCGCACACGGAGATGGACAAGCCGGTCGAGGAAGGCAAGACCTGGATCGTCCAGACCGGAGCCTACGGGAAACGGGTGGGACAGCTGGACCTGACATTCGACACGGAAACGAACCGGATCGTCTCGCGCGCGTGGAAAATCGTCCCGCTTCCGTCGCCCAGCCAGACGCCCGACGCGGCGATCCTCCAGCGGCTCCAGGAATGGGAGGCCAAAATCCCCAAGGAGGTCTCCGCTCCGATCGGCTTCAACCCGCGTCCGCTCACTCTGGCCGAGGTGAAGGCTGAGATCGAACGGGTCTGGAAGGAGACCTGTCGGACCGACTTTGGCCTGCAGAACGTGGGAGCCACCCGCGCCGCCCTGCCCGAAGGGCCGATTCAGGAACGCCACATCTGGGACTGCATGCCGTTCGACAACACTCTCGTCATCCTCCAACTCACCGCCGATCAGGTGGCGGAGGAGCGCGGCCAGACCCGGTTTTCGGAACAGAAGCCGCTCTATTCGGTCGTCACAAACAATTATTTCGCCGACCAGCTCATCAAAAAGTACCGCCTGCCCGAGACGCAGGTGAAACGGCTCGACCTTTCCTGGCGCAAACCGGTCCTCGACTACATCAAGGCCAACGGCGGCCTGCTGGCCCCGGAAACCGAAGCGGTCCCGGCAGGAATGACCAAAACGCCCGGTAAACCCTGAGAGGAAGAAAAAGTAGATCGTGCGGAAACGCGGAGAACCTCTGGGAACCGGGAAGGCAATTCTCCCGATAAAAATGGGCGTTTTATGGAGGGCGGGCGTCTCGCCCGCCTATGAGGAAAGCCGTGGCAGGGGCGCTTCAACTTGTGCCTCCTGTGGCTTACAATAAACGCTCTCCGCGTCCCTGCGTCTCTGCGCGATTATGACCGCAGTTGCGGACAGAAAATGGTTTTTTTGTTCCTGTGTGATGGGGCCAAAACGGTTTCGGCTTTGTCACCTTTTGGGTGAGGGG
>DAOPYU010000520.1:0-3022 GCA_035353095.1 Candidatus Sumerlaeota bacterium
CCCAGGTGAGGGGGACCCAGGGGCGGACGATCTGCTGGCCGATGGCTTCGGCGTAAGCGCGGATCTCGGCCTGGGCGTGCGGGTGCATGCGCAGGTCGAGGAAGTGGAGCAGGTTGTGGAGGTCCATTTTCCAGTAGGCCTCGGTGTAGGTCGCCAGCGGCAGATCCTTGCGGGCCTGTTCGCGCGCCACGCCGGCCTCGAGGCGGCGCTCGTACACCAGGCGGCAGAAACGCTGGAGTTCTTCCTCCTGGCGCGAGAGTTCCGCCCCCACCTCGGGATCGAGCGTCCCGGCGCTGCCCTGTTTGTTGTCGGCGGCCTGGAGGCGCCATTCGCCCGGCGCGGTGGTTTTGGCCGTGTCAATGGCCACGGAATAGCGCGTCGAGTATTCGTTGACATTGGCCGTGCGGTGGCGGATCCACTGGCGCCAGATGTCCATCGGCACGCGGACGTGGAGTTTGAGTTCGCACATCTCGAACGGGGTGGTGTGGTCGTTGCGCAGGAGGTAACGGATCAGCCCGCGGTCCTCGCTGACCTTTTTGGTCCCGGCGCCGTAGGAGACGCGGGCCGCCTGGACGATCGAGGCGTCGTTGCCCATGTAGTCTATGACGCGCACGAAGCCGTCCTCGAGCACGGGAATACGTTCCCCCAGAATGGCGTCGAGCGCGGCGACGGAGGGGCGGGTGATTTTTTCGGTTTCCATGAGTTCTATCCTTAGAGTGCCGCCCGGACCTGACGCCGGACGGCCCGCGTGGGCATTTCAGTCTCTTCGGCGCCTGCGCCGGGGAGGACCATCGTCTCTCTATCTGTACCCGATCGTTCGCCGGAAGTCAAACCCGCCTTAAGGGGGACATGGAGCTTGACTGTCGTTTCGATTCTTGTTGTCTTGTATTCTATGTATCCTATATCCTATAGGATAGACGGGTGGAGATGATTTGACGAAACGGACGTTCCTGGGTCATGACCCGATTTTTGATGCACCAGATGGACTATCTCTTTTTCCTGCACGGATTGGCGTTTATCCTGCTGGGGACGGTGTGTCTGGCGCTGAATCGCAAGATGATCCGGATGCTCCCGTGGGTTTTGCTGGCGTACTTTGCGCTGTTGCAGGGGGTACAGGGGTGGATCGAGCTGTACCTGCTCGACCTTCTCAGTCCGGCCTGGATGACCTACCTGCGCCTTGGGATTCTCTTGATTTCCGGTCTGTACCTGTTTGAGTTCGTTCGATGCGGTTGCGCCCATAATGGGGGGCCGAAGTGGCCTTTCTGGAGTGTCCTGCCCTTTCTGGTGGGCGCTTTGAGCGGGTTGTACTGGGGGGAACCGCAGGCACTGGAAGCCACCATCCGGTTTGCGCTGGGGTTACCCGCCGGTGTGGGGGCTGCGGCCGTACTGGCCTGGCGGGCGCGTCGGGCGCCCCTGTCGTCCCGGTGGGGGTTGGTGGGGGGCGCTTTCTGTCTGTTCCTGTTTGCCCTCTCGTCCGGGATCATGGTTCCCTTGACCTCGTTTCGGCCCGTCTCATTTCTGAATTATCAGTGGTTTCTGGAAATTGTGGGGTTTCCCGTTCACCTGTTCTGGGTGTTGACGGCGTTGGGGGCATCGGTTTGTTTGTGGGGGTATCATGTTCGCAGTACCAGCCGGGAGCAGGACTCCCGTGTCATGTCGCTTCGGCGCCGGTTTGGCTGGTATGTGGCGGGCGCCCTGCTTGTGGTGGTGGCGTTGGGGTGGGCGGGAACCGAGCGGATGGGGTTTTGGGGGGAGGAGCAGGATCTGATTTATGGGAAATCCGCCGCAGCCTATGGTCAGGCTATCTTCGTGCGGGCCGTCACGACGGCGCGAGGGGTGGCGATTTCGCTCAGCCGTTCGCCGGAAGTTCAAAGCATTTTCGCCGGACCGGAACCGCAAGTGACGGAGATTTCACGGAGTGCGCTGGACCGGCGCAGCGTGGTGGTTCCCGGTTGTATCTGTTATGTGTTGAATCGGGAAGGGATTGTTCTGGATGCGACGAATCGCAGCACCTCCGACAGTTGGGTGGGCCGGTCATTTGTCGTTCGTCTTTATTTCCGCGAGGCGATGGCCGGGCATCCCAGCGAACAACTGGCAATGGGGTTGCTCACGGGCTTCCCGGCTTTCTTTGCCAGTCATCCGATATATGACTCCCAGGGACAGGTGGTGGGAGTGGCGGTGATCCGCTCGCTTCTGGAAAATCTGAATCTTTTCCCGGAAGATGGTCCGGACGTTTTGTTTGTGGATGCGAACGGGATTGTGATGGACAGTCCCCATCAACGGTATAATTCCCGTGCCTTATGGCCCCTGACGGTGGACCAGCAGAAAGCGGCTGTCGAGTCCGGTCAACACAACGCCATTGACTTCACGCCTGTTCTGGAGGAGGAAGTGACGGATCGGGCGGTTTGTGTGTGGGACGGTCGGCTGATGGTGGTGCTGCGTCACTTTCTGCCGCTTCAGGGCAATTCGTTGCTGGTGCTGTGCAAATTGAGCCACCAGCCGCTTTTCCGCCTGATCACGATTTCCATGACGCTCCTCAGTTCTCTGGGGATTCTGGTGTTTGCTTTCGGACGGAAAAAAGACATCGAGTTGCTCTGGACGATCGAGGATTCTCAACGGCGGTATCGCGGTCTGGTCGAAGGGTCGCAGAATCTGATTTTTCTGTTTGACGCCACCGGCCATTGTCTGGCGGCCAATACCGTGGGGTTGCTGTTTCTGGCGCTCCCGGAGGAAGAGGTCTTATCCCGAAATTTTATAGATTTGCTGTGGCCGGACTCGGTCCGGCCGGAGGCGCAAAAAGCCATGGACCGGGTGTTGCGGGGAGAATTGACTCGCTTCGAGGCTTTGGCGGTTCCTTTCGGCAAGAAACAGGTTGACCTGATCGTCGCCCTCAGTCCGATTTTCGATTTCCAGGATGCCGTCGAACGTTTTGTCTGTATCGCGACCGATGTGACCGAACTGAAGCGGACCGAGCGGGCTCTGCGTACCAGTGAGGAACGGTTCCGCGACATTGCCCTGAACA
>DAOPYU010000521.1:0-3015 GCA_035353095.1 Candidatus Sumerlaeota bacterium
CCTGAATCGCATAGGCGCCCGCCTTGTCGAGCGGCTCGCCCGTGGCGACGTACTCCTCGATCTCCCGATCGCTCAGCGCCCGGAACCGAACCCCGGTCGTTGCCGACTCGACCACGATGCTTCCCCCCGCCAGTCGCACCGCCACGCCGGTGGTCACCTCGTGTTCCCGTCCGCTCAGCGTCCGGAGCATCCGGACCGCATCCTCGGGATTGGCGGGCTTGCCCAATGTTATGTCCCGGCCTGTTGCGTCGTGGTAATGCACCACGGTGTCCGCCGCCAGAACGACCGTGTCCGGCTCGACACGCGCGGCCACCTCCTGGCATTTTTCCCGCGCGGCCAGACGGGCAAACGCCACCGAATCGGGCGCCACGAGGAGCGACTCATCCACCCCACTCGGGACCACGTCAAACGGCACGCCCAGCAGGTCGAGCAGTTCGAGCCGACGCGGAGAAACCGACGCCAGGACCAGACGAGGGAAAAGTCGTTTCATGGAACAGGAACCTTTCGGACTGATCGGGAAAAGGATGTTTTCTCCCGTCCCGGTCATTGCCCGGATGTCAGGGGAAATGCGGGATATTGTACTTTACCGGGAAGATCTTCCGGACGCAAGAGGAGCGGAAAGAAAAACCCAAAGAACGCCGATCCCCCTGAAAACCGAAGTTGAGGGCAGAAAACCAGTCTTTTGTTCTTCCGCTATGGGGCGAAAACGGTTTTGGCCCCCTCACCTTTCGGGTGAGGGATTGGACCCCGCGCCAATCAGGAGATTGGCGGTCCCAGGAACCGCTTTCTCCGCATAAAGACGGGCTTTCTGGGAGGGCGGGCGTCTCGCCCGCCTGAAAGAAAAACCGGACGATAGACGGTCAGCTGCGGTTTTCAGGATTACCGGATCGGCGTCCTGGGGGCTTTCAAACAGAATGCGCGTCTTGTAACCGGTCGCATGAGATGTACCGGTTCTCTCAGTCCTATAGGACACAGGCTCGCAGAATCCGGGTAATATCCCAGAATGGGTCAGACCACGAACCGGCATTCGGGGAATGGTTTTGTTCTTTGTTTTCCCACAGACTCAGGAGCCCAGCCGACCCTGCCCCAGCCGGGCTGCCGCGGGCGGGTCGAGGAACAGGTGGCAGTCGCCGTGGCGCTGGAGTATCGAGGCGGGCACGTCGGGCGTGACCGGTCCCTCGACCGCCCCCCACACCGCGTCGGCCTTGCGCGCGTCGGGGACGGTGCAGACGATCGTCCGCGCCGCCATCAGGCGGGGGATGGACATCGTAATGGCCTGGCGCGGCACGGCGTCGAGCGTGGCGAACCACCCCTCGCCCATCTGCTGACGCCGACACGCCTCGTCGAGATCGGCCACCTGATAGGACCGGTGGGTCTCGAAGTCGGCGGGCGGGTCGTTGAACGCCAGATGGCCGTTCTCGCCGATCCCGATGAACGCCACATCCACCGTGACCGGCTCGATCAACGCCACCAGCCGGGCGCACTCCGCCTCGGGATCCTCATCCGCCTCAATGAAGTGAAACTGCCGGACGGGACGGGGGAGCCGGTCCACGAAGCGCTCTTTCAGATACCGCCGGAACGAAGCCGGATGCGTCCGCGGGAGGCCGATGTATTCGTCCAGATGGAACGCCGTCACGCGCGGCCAGTCCACCGCCTCGCGCACGAGCGCGTCGAGCATGTCGAACTGCGACGCGCCGGTCGCCAGGATGATCGTGGCCGCGCCGTTTCGTCCGAGCGTTTCGCGGATTCGGTCCGCGCCCGTCCGCGCGGCTTGCGCGCCCATGTCGGTTCTGGAAGGGAGAAGGTGGAGGTTCATGGCGGAGAGGTTCCTTAATTAAAGTGGAAATCATTTGTTGGGAGATGGTGAAGAAAGAAGCATTATGACATTGTTTCCCCGGTCACTTGGGAATCTGCATCCGGAATGTCAGGCACGTCCGGTTTCTCGTTGTCATCTGACAACCGGGACGCGGCGATTGAAAGGACATAACTGGCCACACGGGTGGTTCCCCATCCCGTGGCAATGGAACCAAGGGTCCAGAGGGAAAAGATGCAGTCCTGGGCCAGAAAAAGAAGACAGACTTTGTAAGAATACCACCAAGCCAGTACTCCCAGGATAAACGCAATCCTCTTTGTCTCGTCTGGACCAATTGCCCCGTAATTCCGAAAAAGCAGAAACGATTTTCTCAGGATAAGAATCGCGGGGATTTCCCATTCAATTGCCAGGAATGCCCAAATATTGAGAAGGTATCCTACAGGCCCTCCTTCAGGGATTCCATCGAACATGTGGTTTAACGTGGTCTGCCCATGAAACCAGGAAAAACACGAGAGACCCGCGATCAACACAAAAAGAAGAAAGAAAACAAAGACCTCGATCCCGGACAGAATACAGATCATTTTCGCCCCGAAATAGAGTTTGTGGCTGGCGGATTTCCGGGAATCTCCACGCATCTTACACCGCCTCCCCCTCCTCCTGCGGCGTTTCGCCGGGACTGGCTGGGTCTTCCGGTTTCGGGTCACAAGCCTGGAGGCGCTGGCCGACAAGAGTAAGAATGAAACGGGCAAGGTAATAAGTGCAGCATCCGATCATCAGGGAGGTCCAGATTGTCCATCCTTCGAAAGGCCGATCTGAAATGTGAAAAGATCGAGATCCAGGCGACCATTCAGGAAAGGCCGCGTCGAGGATGTTGTCGGAAATCATCCAAGCCAGAACACCCAGAACAAACGCCATTTTCTCTGTTTTTCGGGCGCTGATCTCCTTGAAATTCCTGAAGAGCGGAAGTATTTTCCAGAGGATTATAAATGGAATCAGAACCGGAAGAAAATCCAGACCGAAAAAAGCAACTTTTTCCCACAAAGGGTTCTCTGAGATAAGGCGTTGCAGCCACAATTTACCAAAGAATAAGAAGGCAAACAATGAAAGAAGACCAACCAGAAGTCCGAACAGGAGACAGAAGGCTTCCGTTCCATAATAAAGACAGCCATAGACAGGTTTCCGGAGATTTTCTCGCATTCTAC
>DAOPYU010000522.1:0-2991 GCA_035353095.1 Candidatus Sumerlaeota bacterium
GCCAGACTATTCAAATTTCAGTGAACCTTCTCACGAATTCGGGGGATGCACCCGCTTCAATCTTTCAATGCTGTTTTTGATAGGCAACCGTCACCCTTTCTTGGTAGGATGGTTTTTGTCTGGCTTTGCGGTTCCAAAGGCTGTGTGTGGCAGAATACGCGCGTTTGGGGGCAATCCAACGAATGAACGCGCAGGGTCAGTCTGTATCTTGTGAGCAGGTTTGTTTCCCGGTATGGCCGATTCCGATCCTCCACCGTCCTCCGAGTGTGTCCCTGGCAAAAGGTCTCTTTTGCCCTCCGTTTCCCAGTATCTGAAGACCTCCTTTCGCAATGACGCGGTGTCGGGTTTCACTGTGGCGATTCTGGGCATCCCGCAGGCGATGGCTTTTGCCATGCTGGCCGGCCTGCCGCCGATCTATGGTCTCTATACTTCGATTTTCAGTGCCGTTTTTGCTTCCCTGTGCGGGAGTTCGAGCCATCTGGTGACCGGGCCGACGAATTCGAGCTGCCTGATCCTGTTTTCCGTGGCGGCGCCGTTCGTGAGTCGGTACGACCCGCTCCAACTCATTCTGTTGCTGACGTTTATCGCCGGGATCGCCAAACTGGTGTTCGGGCTCTTGCGTCTCGGCACCATGATCCGGTATGTGTCGAACTCGGTGCTGGTGGGCTTCATGGCGGGTTCCGGAGCGCTGATTGCCGCCAGCCAGTTGAAGAATCTTCTGGGGCTGAATCTGCCCCACGCTCCCTCGAACACGTTTTTCGGCATGCTCTTTCAGGCGTATCATGCGTTGTCGAGCGCGAACCCGGCGGCGGTGGGGATCGGGGTGTTGACGGCCCTGGTGATTGTGCTCATGCGCCGTATCAACCGGAACATCCCCGGCCCGTTGCTGGGGCTGGTGCTGGCGACGGGAGTGGCGTATGCGTGGGGGCTGGGGGATGCGGGTTACCGGTGGCGTGTGCCTCTGTTGCGCGATGTGCAGTCTATCCACCTGTCGCTGTCGAACCTGTTTCGCGTACCCGAGTTGCTCCAGCCGGGGCATTTCGACTGGCGTCTGGTGGAGGCGCTGGCTCCGGGGGCCGTGGCGCTGGCGTTCATGGGGTTGATCCAGACTTCCTCGTCGGCGCGGGCGGTGGCGGTGCGTTCGGGGCAGCGGGTGGATTTCTCGCGGGACTTTGTGAGCCAGGGGGTCACGAGTCTTCTGGGCCCGTTCTTTCAGAGTTTCGAGGCGGCGGGATCGTTCACCCGCACGGCGGTGTGTTTCGAGTCCGGGGGCAAGACGCGGGTGGCGCCCATTCTGTCGAGCGTATTCACGTTGGGGGTGTTGCTGGTTTGCGCGCCGATGCTGGATTACATTCCCCAGGCCAGCCTGGCGGGGGTGATTCTGGTGGTGGCGTTCCGTCTGACGGACCGGCGGCGGCTGGCGCTGGTGATGCAATCGGGGGGGGAGTCGCGTTCGGTTTTTCTGTCCACCCTGGCGGCGACGCTGATTCTGCCTTTGCAGTACGCGATTTTTGTGGGGGTTTTCCTTTCGATCGTCTTCCTGTTGCGGGTGACGAGTCGTCCGGACTTGACCCTGCTGGTGCCACGCGGGCCGGGGCGTTTCGAGGAGGTGCCGTTCGATCAGGCGCTGCCTTCGCCCATCGTGCTGGTCAACATCGAAGGGGATCTGCATTTCGCCGCGGTGGAAAACCTGGACCTGGAGTTGCAGAAGGCGCTCAGTCCGCAGACGCGGGTGGTGATTCTGCGCATGAAGCGGTTGCGGGCGGTGGGCAGTTCGGCCATGGCCATTATCGAGCACTTCTGGCAATACCTGCGGGCGCGGAACATTTATCTGGTGGCCTGTGGGATTGAAAAGAGTCTCGAGGGGCTTCTGACCCGTTCGGGCCTGCGCGAGCAGATCGGCGAGCAGAATCTGTTTTATGCCGACAACACGTTGTTCCAGTCCACGGAACTGGCCTTGGCTCGGGGACGGGCGATTGTGGAGATGGAACTGCATCGGGAACACCCCACCGTGCCGCTCAAGCCGAAACCGAGAGTGGGGCACGCCACGGCCCGCGATCTGATTTCGCGCCAGTGTATCCGGTTCGGCATCGGGCACTCGGCTCGGGAGGCCATCTGGCTCCTGTCTGAAATGAACAAGGTTTACAGCCACCTCGAGCCCCATCCCCTGTTTCTTCAGGATCGGGAAGGGAAACTGGCCGGGCAGTTGTCGCCCTGGCGGCTGCTGGAGGCGATGACTCAGGACCTGACCTCCGAGGAACTGGAAGAACTCGATGATGCGGAACTGGGCCGACGGTTCAGCCGTTGTTTCGACCTGCCGATTCAGGAGATTTGTGGCACGAATCTGCCCAAGTGTTCGCTGGACATGCCGCTCGTTCTGCTGGTGGCGGAATCGGTCAAACTGGATCAGCAGGTACTGCCGATTCTGGACGATGGGGGGCGCGCGGCGGGCAGCATCGGCCAGCACGATCTCCTGCTGGCGCTGGGGCGGATTCTATTGCCCCCGACACCCCATCCCGAGGATGAAGCGCACAAGTGAGGGGGGAGACTGCTCCCTCATTCGGAAAGAGTGAAAAGGTAAGTCTTTAGACAAGTTCTGCAAGAAGCGGAGAAAGAAAGACAGAGTCGTATGATCGAATCCCGAAGGGATTTCCCTATCAATAGCCGCAGGTGACCAAGGGAACCTGCGGAATGTGTTTCGAAATACCCCAAACCCCGGAGGGGTTGCCCAATCATAGAAGTTTGCTTTTATTGGGGTACCCCTTCAGGGTACGAAATTGGTGATTGCTTTTCCGTGGGTTCCCTTTGGTCACCCACGGCTACTGATGGGAGGTCCCCTCCAGGGCCCAATGTACCCCTGCAAAGGGGGTACAGGTTACATAAAGTTGGCTAAAGGCTTACGAAAAATGACCGGCAACATTCTGGCTCGCGACCTCATGAAGACCTCGTTCCTGCGTGTGGGGACGACTCACACGTTGCGTGAGGCGCTGG
>DAOPYU010000523.1:0-2964 GCA_035353095.1 Candidatus Sumerlaeota bacterium
GCGATGGACTCGACCATCGCCTCCTCGCCGCTGAAAATGCCGTAATCGTTATGAACCTGCAGAACGCGCATCGCTCAGCACTTTCTCGTAAACCGCGTTTGTGTTGTGAGCCATCACCGCGCTCGTCAGCGCCCGGCGGGCAAAGGCCTGCCCCCGCGCGCCATACTCCCGGCAAAGCGTTGGGTTGCTCAGAAATGTCTCAAGCGCCCGTACCCAGGCAGATTCATCGTCGGGAGAAATCAGGAAACCACTGCGTCCGAAATCCAGCGCCTCCACATTGCCATCCACCGACGACGCCAGAACCGGAATCCCACGCAATTGCGCCTCGATCAACACCAGGGGGAACCCTTCCCAGCGCGACGGCAACACCATCAGATCCAGCGCGCGGTAGAACGTCTCCAGATCCTCATCCCGCAGGTATCCCAGCCAGCGAACCCGTCCCTCTATTCCCATCCGCGCGGTCATGGCCTGCAATTCCGTGCGTTCCTCACCATCGCCAGCCACCAGAAAAACAGATTCTCCGGAAAAATTCCCGGCAACTTTTGAAAATGCAGAAATAGCCAGCGCCACATTCTTCTGGTGAGTCAGACGCCCGGCGAACCCCACCACGCGAGTCGCTTCACCCAACCCAAACGCCTCCCGCGCATGCGATTTCACATCCGGGTCATTCTCCAGAAACACCTCCGAAACCCCGTTCCACACGACATGATTCCATCCGTCATATAGCGGCACGGTCTGCTCGAAACAGCGTCGTGACGCATGTGAAACAAAAATGCGGTGGTAAGCTGTCCGCTCGTGAAACCGGTTTGCCCACCAGTCCCGAACCCGGCGTCCGTGCGTTACGATCGCCCGGATCGGCTGGGCGTTATGGATGGTTCCAATAATCCGTCCCGGAAATATGGCGCACGCCGCGGATACGACATCCAGTCCATCCTCCAGGTTCTGCTGATTCACATGCACCAGATCGGGGGACAGTTTCTCGATCCAATCGCGATACAATCCCTTGTTACGCGGATCCAGCAAACATCCCAAGCTGCGCGTCCGGTAATCAAAGAGGTTCCGGATGGGAACCCGGTGAACATTGACACCCACCCGGCCCAGTATCCCGGCCCAGTGGTCCATTCCCGGCCGGGAATCCATCAGGACTTCCGGTTGAAACAACCCCTCCAAGACGCCTGCCTGCGCCAGAAGCGCCAGGTAGTACTCGCCCCCTCCGCAATCCCCCTGCGATGTGGAAATGTAAAGTACGCGCTTCATGTCAGCTTCTTTCCCGTCCCCACCTGATCACCGCCCGTTCCACATCCATAAAATACACGCATCAAGCCACGACACCGGCCCCCGCCGCACCTCCCGGCAGGCGTCTATCGCCTCCAGAACGCCCTGAGTGAAACGATCCAGTCCCCACTCCGAAACGATCTGTCGCGACCGCTCCGACATCTGTCCCCACTTTTCGTCCGAAACACCCGCCATCCGTTCCAACGCATCTGTCATTTCCTTCCCGTTTCCGGGATCGAATGTCCAGCCGTTCTCCCCTTCCCGCACCAGGACGGAACTGCACCCGCACTGACGACTCACCAGCACCGGCAATCCCGACGCCATCGCTTCATTGACCACCAGCCCCCACGTCTCACCATAGAAACTCGGCAGTATCAGACAACGCGCCAGCGCGTGGTACGAACAGACCTCGGCTTGCGTACAAAACGGATCGAACCGCACACCAGCCAGACCCCGTTCTTGCACCCAGCGTTCCAACTGAGGATGTTCCTCTCCATCCCCCACCAACACCAAGTCCCACGCGTTCTCTCCGGCCTTCAGGCGGTAACGTTCATAGGCCGCAAGCAACCCCATCCAGTTTTTCTTCGCCACCTGACGCCCCACTCCCAGAAAAAAGGGACGCCACAGTTTCAGCCGTGACCGAACCGCTTCCAGCTCACCGCGCGCCTTTCTCGACCCGGCCTCAAAGAACGCATTGTCCACCACATTCAACCCATAGAAAATGCGGTCAGGACGGATTCCCCAATGCGCGTAGCTCGGCGCGTGCGATGGAGCGGGCGTCAACACCGCATCCACATTCCGGTAAATCCGCTTCTTGACCCACTCGACCCACTCCGGACGCGGAACATCCTCAAGGCGCGAATTATCCAGAATCGTCACGCCCCGCCTGCGAAATCGTCCCCACCGCACCGCCGTGGCACCCGCAATAAAGGCAATCGCTCCGGCCAGTACCACATCGGGGGACAGTTCCTCCAACTTCCGCCACAACACCGCGGACGCCCGCTTCGGAGGAACAGACGGCAGTTTCTCACCGGGAAACAATTCATACCACTCGATCTCTGGAAACTTGTCCGTTCCTTCCGTCTCACACTCCGCAAAAGAATAAACGGTTCCCGTCGACGTCAACTCCACCACGACCAGTTCGTCTCCACGGGCCCGCAACGCCTGCGCCAGCGCCCGCAGCCGCGGAATCCAATAAAGCATGAAACTGGCCTGTATAACGACAACGCGCACCGATCCACCTCAATTTCCGGTCTGTTTCGACTCTCGAATCACACGGCAAAACTCCCGTCCCGCCAGCGTGCAACGGACAAGATGCGCCCCCATCGCTACCCGATCTTTCAGAAACTCCAGAGAGGGAGCCGTCCAATTTCCCTTTCGACGATGCCACAAAGATAGACACGATGCATCAAAAACATCCCGTTCCGGTCCCGCCATCCGCCCGGAACGCTCCCTCTCCAGGAGAGGCATCATATCGTGAACCCAGCGTTCCGACCCCAGTTTGTTTTCATAAACGCAACATGCACCCAACATCAGACGCTGGCGCAGTTCAACGGACCGAGCCAAATCCGACAATCTTCCGACAAGGTTCGAGAATTCGGGGACGGGTAAGACAAAGCCCGATTCTCCATCGCGTACCAGTTCCCGCATCGCCGAGGGACGGTCCGACACAAACGGGATGCACCCCGA
>DAOPYU010000524.1:0-2952 GCA_035353095.1 Candidatus Sumerlaeota bacterium
GCGGACCGGGCGAGAGAGGAGGCGAAATTCCTGGATCTGGGAGAGCGGGGTCTCAACTTTGAGTTTCTCCGGCAGGAGATTCCCCTGCTGGGAACTGATGAGGCTACGGCACATCCGGCGACGACCGTCCCGGGTGATGGCGACGAAGCCGCACTGGATGTCCGGATCCACCGTCAGATCGCGGGTGACGGCGATGAATGCGTCCCCTTCGGTATCCTGACCGACGGAAGTGACACTCAGCCCGTGGGGCAGGTACGAGAGCATCCGGTTGTCCGATGTGTTGTAATCGCTGGGAATCGTCACTTCCTCTTTCCAGGGACGGATGGTGTAACGCAGGCGCAGATTGACCTGGGAGGGCCATTTCGCGTTGTCATCCTCACTCAAGATACAGGTTATCCATCCTCCGCCTGTCACCGGGTAAACAAGAGCGCCGCTATGCGGTCCGAGTTTTAGAGGCTGACCGGTGGCGTCGAGTATCTGCATCTCGGCAATGGAGTCCGAATCGAGCAGGGGATGCTTCAACCCGAGGTAGAGAAAATAACGTGCGGGATCTGTCGCATCGCCGATGGAGCCATGACTTATTTCGCCCAGCAGCTTGCGATCCTCTCCGTTGACATCGACCGGCGACCCGTCGGGGCGCCAGGCCCCATCCAGTTCCCCCTCGCGACGGTTTGAATCTTGTCCGCGCCAGACGAGGAAGCGCAGTTCGGGTTTCTGTTCGACCAGGGCCGGATCTGGAGCCGGTTCCTCGGGCGCGGGTGTGGACCCTGCGTGTCCGGGGGAGGGGATATAAGCGGTCGGCGGAGTCAGGGAGATAAAGACTGGGCGTTCTTCTCCGGAAGGAGAGGTCCATTCCCCCACCTTCCTGATGTCCATCCCAAAACGCCTGGGCGGAACGATACCCCTGCTGTTATCAGAAAAGGCGAGCGTGCCCTGGGAGAGGGAGACCTCCCCCAACGTCTCAATCGAATCTTTCGAGAAGATTTCCGTCTGGGTGATCTCGTCGAGGACGCGACAGTCCAGTTTGTTATTTTCCCGCTTCTCGATCGTGACGGAAAATCGGGACGTGGCGTTGGGCAGGGTGCAACTCCAGCCATCCTTCGAGTTGTCCCCCAGGTAGAACGCCAACCGGGTTCCCGCCAGGGCGCGGCCTTTCAACCCGACATGGCTCTCGCCGATAGAACCCTGGAAAAACGCCACATCCGGCCCGATGCCCTCCTGGTATTGTTGCTCCGATGGCGAAAGGGGGTCGGTTGACTTGGAGGTTGTGGAGGCAGGCGCCAACCGGAACGGCAGGGAGAGCGCAAAGACAGTCAGGGCCGCGAAAGAAACCATCGCAAGCACATACGCAATAGACCAGCCCCGGAGCCATTTCCGGCCGCCCTTGTTCTGCGCGAACCAACTGATGAAAAAGTCCAGCGCCACCAGAGAAGGAAACAACAAAAGAGCCGAGAAGATTAAAAAAGGCGGTCTCGATCCATTGAGGATCTGCCGTGTGAGCCACGGGATTTCCCGTCCCGATTCCATGTAAATGGAGACACAGGCCGGGATCGCAAAAGCGTAGAGACACCACACGAATACCAGGAGAATCGCATGCCACACACTCGCAACGACAACCGGCCGCCAATTCCCGTCCGGCAACGCCGAGACGTACCCCTTCCTTTTCAAGACCGCCTGGTCGCTCCCGGTTCCAGCCATCGGCTGACTCACCGCCCGCCACACACGTCGGACAATGCGAATGTCCATCCAGATGGTCAGTCCCAGTAAGAATAGAAACGCGAAAACGACCATAATCTCAGGAGAAATTCCCAGAATCATCGGGCAGAGGGCGACAACAAAGGATCTGGCTGAATGGTCGGGGAACAGATTTAAGATAGAGAGAAGGCGGGGAATGGAACGATCCAGCAGGTAGAGAAAAAACCAGAGTGCGCCATCCAGCGCGAGCAGCGGCAGGAACAGTCCCTCGAACACGGCCAACCCCATGCCGTAGAGACGTCCCGCCGAACTGCGGATTTTCGACACGACCAACCAGCCACAAACCGTCATGACGACCGGCGCGGCCAGCCCCAACTGGAGCGGGATGGACCAGAGAAATTCCAGCCATCCCACGCCCGGGTATTTTGTTCCCAAATGAACCGGGTACCCCCCCGAGATTACGAGGAGGAGCATGATGAAAGCAAACTGACCCAGACAGATGCCGTCAATCGCCAGGCGCGCGAAACGGGGCGGCTGATCGGCAGAAACCGGACTCGCGAGGACCAGGCTCTCTCTCGCTTCCGGGGATTCCACGCGCGGGGCCGTCTCGCGAGGTTCGGGTCTGCCGGCGGCCATTCGCAATCGGATCGCACACCAGGGCAACAGGAAAGCGCCCAGCCAGACGAGCGGGACGACAAAGGCCTCCTCCCCCGCTTCGGGGTTCCATTTCCCGCCCTCTTCAAGCAGGGCGCTCAGGAAGAAAACAGCGAATCCGATTACGGGTAATGCCGTGCCCAGCCCCAGCCACGCGCCGACTTTAAAGGTTTTCCGCAGGGTTTCCCGACAGGCGAACCGTTTCAGGAGAAAGACCGACAGGGCCGAGAGCCCCGCGGCCACGACGAAAGCGGCTCCCATCCACGCCCGGGTGGACAGCAGCAGACAGAGAAAACCGTAGAGAACCGTTGCGGCATACGTCGTGGCTACCCCAAGTGAGGCGAACAACCCGATGGAGGGGGGGAGATCCCCCCGGTCCGGGTTTGCGGAGGGGGTTGGACCGCTGGGCGGGATATCGGGGGCTTCCTCTGAATTCAGTCTTGCCTCCACAATCCTTCCGTCCAGAACGGGGGGTGTCCCGGTTTCGGGGAGTTCCGATTCTGGCGGGGTGGTTGAAGAAGACGGACGGGATCCTTTCGATCGGTAGATGTGTTGTCGAATAAGGTAGTAGCAGCACCCGCCTATCAGACCGAGGCTGCCGAG
>DAOPYU010000525.1:0-2946 GCA_035353095.1 Candidatus Sumerlaeota bacterium
CCAACGGCCCATTTCCCGTCGAGGGGCGTCCAGTCGGCCTTGACGCCGTTGGCGAAAAGAGACGCGGTCTGCGTCGCGTTGGCCGTTCCGTAGAGGGGAGCCACGGGGGCGGTGGTCCGGTAGTACCCGCCTTTCCGGGGCAGATACGCTGCGAGTGTGAACATTGTGGGGATCAGACTTTTCACATACTGGACGCGCGCATCCATGAAGGTTTCGATTTCGGTGAGTTTGGCTGCCGGGACCAGGTTGCCGATCAGGGAACTGAGGTAGGGGTTGAGGTTTTCCTTCTTGAGGATTGTATTCGAGAGGTCGTTGAGATGCCAGTAGTAGCGGCGCACAAACAGGGGATAATCGAGGAGACGTTTGATGGGGGGAAGGACGTCGAACCGGAAGATCCCGTCGTCCACCTTGCCGATCGGGTTTTCGCCCTGTCCCATGAGGGTGTCGAGGTCGTAAGGGAGAAGGAAGAAGCGAGTATCGAGGAATCCCCGGTACAGGGCGTAGTCGTCGCCATCGCCGTTTGCCAGACTCGTTTCCCCATTGGCCAGAAGGTTGTGCAGGGCGATATAGCGCGTCCACTGGTCAACGTCCAGATGACTCTGGATGGCGGCGGGGAGTGCGGCGTCGGGAGTCAGGGTCGAGTCGAGCACTTTCGTCAGGCCGATCAGGTCGGTCCAGTCGTCTTTTTCCGCATTCGTCTCCTTGGTGTAATTCGTTCGGTATGCATCTGGGTTTTCACCCAGGTAGAGAAGTTCCGCGCTTGGTTCGGTGTTCCGCATGCACTTGTAGATATTTCCCCCGGAATCGTTCGGGAATTGATCGTCTGTGTATTGTGAGCTGAGCGCCTCGACTTGGACGTAGGTCCCATACATGAGGCATTCATTGGTGGCAAGGTCTTGTCCGTTGACCCGAATCCAGATTGGTTTGGTGTTAGATGCCGGCATTCCGGCTTTGTGGAAAAGATTGTGTCCCACGATCTGCGAGAAGGGAAACTTGGCATTGAGATTCAGTATATACAACCCCTCCCAGGGATGTGAATTGACGAAGTTAATGTGATAGTTGTTCGGTGGATTGCTGCGCGAGCCGTGGCCCCGGTTGCGGTTCCCCGTCAGATACCGGACCTGCCAGCCGTTCTCGTCGTAGCTGATGAATGTACAGTTCATCATGGCGTAGGAATCGGCATCGGAAGAGTGCGACCCGATGTAGGCGAGTTCGGCCCGTTCGGTCTCGGTCATGATGAGAAAATAGACGGGATAGTGCTGGGGGTTGGAAGCGATGGGATTGTTCTGCACCAGATAGAGGGCGTTGGTGGATTGTTTCAACACGCCGTCCACACTGGCCGGAGCGGGCCAGGTGCGCGCGGCAAGTGTGGAGTCAACGGCGCGCACGTAGAATTCCACGACGGTCCCCGAAGCCTGAGGGGGAATCAAGGCTGCGTACAGAACACCCGACGTGGTCCCGTCGGCGTGAGCACTGTTGTCGAACATCGGCCGCGCAGTGAAGGCTGCCGCATCGTTGGTGCGATAATAGAGGGTCACGGTCAGACCGCTGGGGGTCTCGTCCAGAACGCGGGCCGTTACCGTCGTGGACTGGGTGGAACTTGGAAGAGCCGGGGCATGTTCGACCCCATGGATAATGGGCGCGGAGTTGCCCGCGGCATAAACGGAATTGACCTGACCGGGTGTCCCCCCCGAGGGAACGCTCGCCGACCAGTTCTGGCCGTATTTGTTGGGGATTAACGGGTTGATGAGTTCAAGCGATTTGCCGCCGCCATCGTGCGCATCCGACCAGATCCAGCCGCGGTGGTTGTGGTCGAGCGGCCCGCGCAGGCGCTGAGCCCAATCCCCCTCGTCGTAATAATGGACCGAATCTCTTTCTATGCCCGACGCGTCCTCGAGCGTGAGGCGCTCGTCCTTGTCGCTCAAGTGGCCTTTCCAGTTGCCGACAGCGTTGGTCACAGAAGGGTGCTGGGCCGAGAAGGTGGCCATGTCGGCCGCAACGACCAGATAACCGTCCGCCGGAATCTCGATACTCGGAAACCGGAAATCCACCCCGTGAGTGAATTGCCAGTGATCGAGATTGACCGCCGTGTCGCTGGTGTTGTGCAACTCGATCCACTCCTCCAGGTCGTTGTTCGAGGCGGGGTGGTACATGATTTCATTGATGATCACTTCGGCGGGAACGTAAGGGGTCAGCAACAGAAGAAAAGTCAGAAGAACCGAAGTTCGAAGAGAGGGGAACCCCCTTTTTCCAGGGGTGTTGAACTTCCCGAAGACGCTGCAGGTGAGTCGCAAGGTACGATCCTTCCTTTACCGGCGAATGGATGCCAAAAGTTCAACGATAATATTCTACCGAAAAACAGGACAGAAGACAAGCGATTTCCATTTTTTGAAACTCATTGTGGTTATCGGATATAATCTCAGATTGGTTCGCTGCTGAGGTTTTTCAGCGCCCTCTCACTATTTCTCCCGTTTCGGGGAATCGAAAACGCGCCCTCATTCCCGTATTTCTGAGTTCCGCCCCTTCCTGTTTCAGGTAAGGGGCGGAGGGGGAAAAATGGAGCCGTTTTTCCTCAGGCCGGTAAAGGGAGGGAAAACAAAACCAGCCTGAATTTATTTTAAATGACGGCTCTGCCGGGTACAACTTATCGCTTACATAATTTTATTTAAGACGCTCCGGGAGGCGCAGTCGGGTTTCAGATGAGATTGCATTCTGATGCAGAGGGGGGGGGGCGCGACAGGAACTCCTCATTGTCTAGAGGATCTTTCGGTTTACAACAACCCACATTCCCCTCTTTGGGTTTTCACCCAGAGAGGAAGGCGGTTCTGAGGTGGCATGGGCGTCTCGCCCATGAAGAAGCTCCCGAACAAAAAAACCGAAATATCCGGCCCTGGGGCTGTATCAGTATTCAGATTACTTTAACATTTTTCTTGACAATTATGTAAT
>DAOPYU010000526.1:0-2946 GCA_035353095.1 Candidatus Sumerlaeota bacterium
TTCCTGTGTGATGGGGCCAAAACGGTTTCGGCTTTGTCACCTTTTGGGTGAGGGGCTCTCGGACTGCGCCAATCAGGAGATTGGCGGTCCCGGGAACCGCTTTCTTCCATAAAATGGGCGTTTTATGGAGGGCGGGCGTCTCGCCCGCCTATGAGAGAAGCCGTGGCTGGGGTGTTTCAACTGCGTTTTTTAGGCTGAAAGAACGGGCGGGTCTCAAACCTGCCCCAGGCAAGAATCGAAAACATTCCAATATAACGGAAATGAAAGGATGGATGTCATGAAAATGAAATGGATGCGTTGGATTGCCGGAATGGCGTGCGTGTGCGGGCTGGGACTCGGCCTGTGCGCCGCGACCGCCGAAAAGAACGAGGCGGCCCCGTCGCCCGACGCGCGCGCTGCGCGGGAAAAAGAACTCCAGACCATGTCCAAAGTCATCGAGGACAGTCTGGACCAGAGTGGCCTGGGAGAGTGGTATGGCGGCGGGGGGATTCAGTTCAGCGGACTTCCGGGGTCCCCCTTCGAGGGCAAGATCCGCTGCGACTATTACCCCACCGTGGGGGCGATCTTTCGGATTCCGGTCAACTTTGCTCTGACGGAACCGGTCGTGGCGAAAAAGGAGGAAGCGAAGAAGGCTCCTGCCGGGGAACAGGACCTGTGGGAAAAGAATGCGGGGGGGCAGACTCCGTCGGAGAAGGTCCAAGTCGACTTTGGAAGTTCCTATTCGGTCGTGGCGGACGGCAACTTTTCCTATTCAGTTTCAACGGATCAGCCTCAAATCAAATATGATGCCAAAAAGGTCGAAACCCTGCGCAAAACGCTTATCGAAACTGTCGGACGGTATGGCAACCGGTTGACCAGTGTGATGCCCGACGAACGGATTCTCCTGGTGATCGAATCGCCGTCCGGGGAAGGCAATGTTCTGCACCTGATCGAGACCGGTCTGCAGCCTGTTCCTCCAGCTGCGCCCGCGCCTCCATTGGCTCCTCCGACGCCAGAGGCGCGTCCGGAGGGAGACAAGCAACCCCCGGCCACCCCGCCGGTTCCCGGGGTGCCGCCGGTTCCGAGTTCCCCGCCAGATGTGGCCGGTTCGCCTCAGCAGGTGGCTGACAAGGCGGTCTCGGATGCCCGCAAGGCCGTAGCCGACGCCGAAAAGGCGGCGCGCGAGGCCCAGACGCCTCAGGAGGCGCTGGCGGTCGTTCAGCAGGCCCTGAGCCTGGCCCAGCATGAAATCGCCAAGGAAGCCGAGGCCAACGAGGCCGCCGATCCCGTCGAGAAAGCGATGGGGAAGGCCATTGCGCACTCGGCCGTCGGGATGGTTCAGAACGCGCTGGGAGCGGCCCAGCATCAGATTGGCGCCGCTGGCGGAATGGGGATGGGGGGCTTTTTGGGGGGACGTTACGGTCTGCCCCTGGGAGACACCCACGTGGGGGACCGTTACCTCTTGTCGTTCAAGAAGTCGGACGTGAGCGGCGGCGCCAAGTCCTTCGACCAGATCGCCCCCAAGGTTGAAGAGCGGCGCTACTGAGCCACAACGCCAACCCGTTCGAACGTTTTGGAACAAAACAGGAAAAAGAGTGTCCCCCCATTCCGGTGAATGGGGGGACACTCTTTTTCCCGGTTCGGATGGTCCGCAGGGGGACCCGCATCCACAAACCCGGTCATTACGGCTTGAACGCCGCCAGAATTTCCGTGTCGGTGGGCATGCCCCGCTGCGCAAAGACGATCTTCCCCTCCTTGTCTATCCCATAGACGGTCCGCTTCGTGAACAACAGTCCCTTGGCGTTGTACGCCTTGGCCACTTCGCCCTTCTCATCCACCAGCAGCGGGAAGGGGTATTTCTGCTTCTCGATGAACGCCTTGTGCGACTGGGCATCGGCCGGGTTGACCCCGAACACCGCCGTGTCCGCCGCCTTGAAATCCTCGAAATCGTCGCGGATGGCACAGAGTTGTTTGGTGCAACCGGGCGTCTGATCGCCGGGGTAGAACACCAGGACCACGTTCTTTTTCCCCCGGAATTCCTTCAGGGTCACGGTGGTTCCGTCCTGATCTTTCAACGTGAACAAAGGCGCTTCGGTTCCGACTTGCACGGGGCCGGGTCCCTCCTCTTCTTCCGTTTTCATGGATGTGTTCTCCTTCTGTTTCTGTTGTGCCAGGGTCTCCTGGGTCAGATCGAGAACCGCGGACCCTGTGCCAAAGATGTTACAGGTCGCCTTGACCTTGATCTTGTCCCCGGCTTTCAGAGCGCCCACGTCGAATGTCAGGGTCCACTCCTTTTCCGAGGGTTGCGACGTGTACTCCTTTTTCACGACCGACTGGTCGTTCAAGAGAATCTCTACGCTTTTGACATAGTGTTTGTTGACGTTGGAAACCGCGTGGGTGAGTCCGACGGTCAGGACCCCCGAAGCCGCGTCGTAACTCAACACCGGCGATTTCGGGGGATGCGCATACCCCGTCACGGTTACCATCCCCAACAAAACCGCCAGAACCCCCACTCGAAAAACCGCTCGCTTTGTGTCACGCATGGTCAACCCCTTCTCAGTAAGATCCGGATAGCCCGTCACAATTTCACAGATGTTGAACGACATCTGAAAATAACGGGAAGACACGATTCTGTTCGTTTCTAACAGAATTGCATTCTAACTCCCCACGCTCGCAGTGTGCAAGACTTATACCACTCGGGAAAAACGCTTCGCCGGGACGTCAATTCCCGGATTGCCGTACAGAAAAGCCTCATCTAAGCGACTGAACGAATTGGAGCCGTTTCCATTCGCTCTACGGCGAAGGAGGAATGATGTGTCTCATTTGTCTCGGTTGTTTCGGGAATTCAAGAGTGTCTCATTTTCTTTGAGACACATGGCGAGCCGTCGTTTCCGGTAGTCTTCTCGTTCAACCCGGCATTTCGTCCCATTTTATCCACTTTCCCCACCGCGCCCGTTCGCCCATCCC
>DAOPYU010000527.1:0-2945 GCA_035353095.1 Candidatus Sumerlaeota bacterium
GCTTTGCGCAGGCGCTCGGCCAATGCTTTACAACTTTCCGCGGTGCGCAATTCCGGGCCTGCGGCTTCGATCCAGATGGCGTGCATGGGGCGGGCCGCTTCGAGAACCGTTTTGTCTCCCGCGGGGGAGGGGACGGGTTCGGCCCCCGGGCTCGCCAGGCAGATCAGGCAGAAAACCAGAACCCCCCCCGCCCATCCGACGAGGTTGCCCCTCCGCCCGATGAACTTGCCCGGGAAGAGTCCGGCGCTGGAATAATGCTGCGGCTTATCACCCGCATTCAGGGAACTCAACCTCAATTTCCGCAAAGATCGCACCTCTCCCTCACAGACGCTGTTTCGACCCCGGAATCTAGTCGCGATCTTCCGGTTCGGAAGGCGGATCGGAGTCTTCGTCCGAAGGCGTCTCATCCTCAGGCAGCCGATACACGGAGACCTGATTCAACACGTCCTCGTTGACGAAGATCGGAACGCCCAGTTTGGTGGCCAGAACCAGGGAGTCACTGGGCCGACTGTCAATCCAGATGGTGGAAAGATCGCTCTTTTCCACATCGAGCTTGCCGTGGAAGGTTCCCCGTCCGAATTCGTCCAGCCGCAGTTCGTCCACGATCACCCGCTTGAGCGAGGCGCCCAGACCCCGCACGACATTCAGGATCAGATCATGGGTCAGAGGCCGGGGCGTTTGCTCGTTGTTGACGGCCATCTCGAGTGCCGTGGCGGCATGGAGATCAATATCCACGGGGAACTCGCGATCCCCCCCCTCGACCTCGCCCAGAACAATCGTCGCCGACAGGGGACCCCGTAGAATCTCGCGCAGTTCCATTTCCACCAGTATCATGGCGCCCTCTCCTCCCGTTCACACGGGTTTCCCACTCGTTTTTATCCTATCACGCCCGCGTCAGAATATCATCGGGTTTCTTGGCGTTGGCCAGCATCACCTGTTTGCTGATCCGTCCCATCTGGTAGAGGTTCAGCAGCGAGCGGTCCATGGTCATCATACCGAGTTTCAGGTTTGCCTGAATGGTCGAGTAGAGTTGGGGGGTCATGTTTTCGCGAAGCTGGTTGCGCACCGCGTCGGTGGCCAGCAGGATTTCCAGCGCGCACTCGCGCCCGCCATAGAGCGAGGGAACCAGTTTCTGAGCCAGAATTCCCTCGAGTACACCGGCCAGCTGGACTCGGACCTGCTCCTGCTGGTGGGGAGGAAAGACGTCAATGATACGGTCGCACGTCTGCACGACGTCGGGCGTGTGCAGGGTCGAAAAGACCAGGTGGCCCGTTTCGGCAGCAGTCAGGGCCGCCTGGATCGTCTCCATGTCGCGCATTTCCCCGATCATCAGGATGTCCGGATCCTGGCGCAATGCGTACTTGAGCGCTTCCGAGAAACTCTCGGTGTCCTCATGCACCTCACGCTGTTCCACCAGGCTTTTCTGATGCGGGTGCAGGTACTCGATCGGGTCTTCCACCGTGATGATATGCTTGTCCACATTGAGGTTGATGTAACTGAGCATCGAGGCCAGGGTGGTGGACTTGCCCGATCCGGTCGGGCCGGTCACCAGGATGAATCCCACCGGGCGCATACAGAGCATCGAGAGAACTTCCCTGGGCAGGTGGAGTTCTTCGAACGTCTTGATATGTTGCGGAATGGCGCGGAATGCGGCGGCCACCGTGCCGCGCTGCATGTGGACATTGACACGAAAGCGGCCCAGGCCCGAGATCCCCAGGGCAAAGTCCAGATCGTGGCGTTCCTCGAAGATTCGTTTCTGTACGTCGCTCAGGACGGAATAGACCAGCCGTTGCGTAAAGGAGGGCGAGAGGTTCGGTCCCTCGACATCCTGCAACTTGCCGTGCAGACGGTACACGGGCGGGCGGCCGGCGGCCAGGTGAAGGTCGGAGGCGCCCTGTTCCAGCATGGTGCGCAACAAGACGGACATTTTGTAGGGCATTTCGTCCGTGGGGCGTATGTCGGGAGAGTTGGTGGGTGTCTGTTCCTGCATGATTGAAGTGGCGCCTCCTCTGTGAAAATGGTGTGTGGCTTTGTCAATGGGTCCCCATATGGGGATCGTCCGACGTTTGCTCCGGGTGGAGCGCCTCCCGAAAAAGACGCTCTTCATATTCCGGCAGAGCGTACCCGACACTCAGCCAACGTTCCCGGCTTTCCGTTTCGTCCAGCCCCCCCGTCGGCAGCGCATCGAACAACCGACCGAGGGAACGGGAAATCCGGTATTCTCGGTCGAACCAGTCCACACCGCGAAAGGAATGTCGGTGCAGGGTCGAGGAGCCCTCGCGTTCGAGCGCGTCCAAATGCCCCTGGGCGCCGTACCCTTTGTGGCCGGCAAATCCGTATTCGGGGTACTCGGTGTCGTATCGGCGCATCCAGCGGTCCCGGGTGACCTTGGCCACCACCGAGGCGGCCGCGATGGCCTGCGAACGCGCGTCGCCCTTGACCAGCGGCTCGACCGGTACGTCCAGCCCCCGGATCTTCAGGTAGTCCGTCAACACCAGCTGGGGACGGACCGGCAGCACGTCGAGCGCCCGCCGGGCGGCCAGCAGGGTGGCTTCGAGCACATTGATCCGGTCCACTTCTTCGGCGGTGGCCCAGCCGATGGCGACCCCCCGGGCCCGCTCACAGATCTGGGGAAACAAGGCTTCACGCCGCGCTTCGCTCAACTGTTTGGAATCGTCGAGGCCCTCGAAAAGGGCCTCGGCATCGAGCGCCACCACGCCCACCACCACCGGACCGGCCAGGGCGCCCCGGCCCGCTTCATCCACTCCCGCAAGCACCTGGGCGCCCGCCGCGCGCAAGTGGGTTGCGTCGAACCGTCTGAGAATTTCCGCGCGGTCTGTCGCTGCCGTGTTTCGGGCCATTGAAACCTCGGGGGGGCGAGCCCCCTGATTCTTGGAAAAAAAACAGCCCACTCGGCCTGCTCGATTATTGTATGCAAGCCACTT
>DAOPYU010000528.1:0-2943 GCA_035353095.1 Candidatus Sumerlaeota bacterium
GAAGTTGACTAAAGACCACCTCGGAATGAGGAGGAAACCCCTTTGGGCCGGACTCTCAGTCCTCATGAAACTCCCCTGGACCCCGCGATTTCCCGGCTCCCCGGTTCACTCGGTCTTTTCTCGTGTTCCTCCGTTTCTCCGGATCCTGAGGCGCCTTCTCCGGCCCCTCCCCGCACCGAGCCGCCTCCCCCGCCCCTTCCGGCGTCCGGGCCGGAAGAGCCGGACGTTCCAGCCGAGCATGTCCGCAAGACCGATCTGGTGGCGGCGCTGCTCTACGGGGTGGGGGTTTTCGCCGGGGTCCATGCCCTGGCCCTCCTGTGTCTCACTTCCCTGCGCCTCTACCATACCTTTGGGGTTCGGAATTCCCTGCAGGAGTTCGACCTGATCCGCTTTCTGGCCGTCTCCACCCTCCCATTGGGTTTCAACCTGATCTTTGGGCTCTTCTTCGGACAGAAGTATTGGGGGTATGGGCGTTCGATTCCCGAAAAAGGTTCTCTGGAGGGGAACCGGTTTGAAGACCCGTGGCCCCTCCATTGGATTTGCAACCCGTGGTTGTGGGTTTTTCTAGGCTGGCTGACGCTGTTCAACCTGCCGCGGTTCTTCGACGGCGCGCCGGTTCTGGTCGCGCTTCGCCACTTCGTCCTCCCTCCCTGGCCGCCCGCCCACTACTATATCCCGATCCGGACCGAAGTTGTCCTCTACATGGCGGTAGGCAACCGGGCCCTGTTCGCCGGGTTCCTGGCCACGGTGGGCTGGCTCTGGTTCTCCGCCCGCATCGCCCGGCAGGACCCCCTGCCCCCTTCGCAGCCAGAATGAGGCAAACGCGAAGTCGTGCCCGTGGGGACTTTGTCGCTTTGTGTTTTCGTCTCTTCGCGTGATCCTTTCCCACCGTTGAACCTGAAAACCGCAGTTGAAACCATAAGCCCCTGGAATTCAAACACCTTGAAAACACCCGACGGGTGATTTCAAGGTGTATGGTTTCGAGGCGGTCGGTAAGCGCCAAAGGCGCGTCTTATACCAGCCTGGGGCATCGCCCCAGGAAAACCGATCGGTTGTTCCGGCAAGGGCTGAAAGCCCGTGCTATTCAGCCATTTTGTACCTTTTCTATAGTTCGGGCCTTCAGCCCTCATGAAAAAGGGACACGAATCCTGGGGCGACGCTACGCTTGCCCCAGGCTGGTATAAATCCGCGCCGTTGGCGCTCAACTGCGGTTTCCTGGTTGAAACGGTGGGCTACTTTCTTGTCGTTCCTCCGGGGCCAATTATTCGCACACCATGGGGAGAATGCGGTTCCCGGGACCGCCAATCTCCTGATTGGCGCGAAAATATAGCGTTTGCCAGAAGGGATCCGTGAATGGATTTTTTTCGGGCTCAGTCTCTTTTTCGTCATCCCCGCTTTCGCGGGGATGACAACTCTGGAGAGTCGTCTTGGGGATACTGAAGATTCTTTCTGGCAACGGCTGTAAAACCTCACCCCAGAGAGGACAGAGCCCAAACCGTTTCCTCCCCAGAGTACAAGGCCCAAACCATGTTTCTGTCCTCAACGGAGGTTTTCAGGATGGAATCTGGGTAACCTGTTACCCGTTTTTTGGGTAACTGAGTACCCAATTCCCCGTTTCTTCCCAGGGAAAAATCGCGTAGAGAGGCTGGGGGAACGGGAAATGCGCCCTTTTCATTCTTGTCAAAAAGGGTTGAAATAAAAGGAGATAGGTTTGCTTTTCAGGCGGCTTCCGCAGCGGTTGGCCCGGGGGCGTATCGGGCGGATGGGGACTGGCACATCGGTTGCATAAGAGACAGGCGTTGGCTGCTCCAAATGAGAGAGCAGAAGAGAGACAAAACTCAATTTCATAGAAAAGATGGAGGATGGTCAAATGTTCAAGAAAGCGAAAAGCGGTTTCACCCTCGTTGAAATCATGATCGTTGTGGCGATCATCGGCATCCTGGTGGCGATTGCGGTCCCCGGCTTCATGAAGGCCCGTACCACGTCGCAGAAGAATGCCTGCATCGAGAACCTGACCAAGATCAATGGCGCGAAAGAGCAGTGGGCGCTGGAGAAAAACCAGGCGCAGGGCGCTACTCCTACGGATGCGGTTCTTTTCGGTGCGGGCCTGTATCTCCCCAAGAAACCTGTGTGTCCGGCGGGTGGCACCTATACGCTCGAGAACGTGGGTACTGATCCGACTTGTAGTCTTTCCCTCGACGGGCACGTCATGCCGTAATCCCGACGCGGGCTGAAAGTTTCCTGGCCGGGGTCTTCGAAGAGAGGGTCCCGGCCAAGTTGTATCCGGCGTAAAGAGGTCAGGGGGAGGGGCCGGGGCGAAAACAGTTGCCTCGCCCGGAAGTTCGCGGTAAGTTGAGAGATATCCTTTTTCAAGAAGAGAGTCCGGTCGGTTTTCGGCCAGATCAGGCGCCAGGAGGCGGGACCCATGTTTCAGCACGCGTCTTCCAACACAACCCGGGGTTTCACGCTGGTGGAAATCATGATCGTCGTGGCCATTATCGGGATACTGGTCTCGATTGCGGTGCCCGGTTTCATGAAAGCGCGGACCCGGTCCCAAGCGTCCGTTTGCATCGAGAGCCAGCAGTCGGTCACCAACATCGTGACCCAGTGGGCACTCGATGAAAGGAAAGGATCCGGCGCTCTTCCGGGCGAGGGGGATCTGTTCGGATCGGGGCGGTACATGGACCGCCACCCGACGTGCCCGGTGGGGAACCTGCAGATTGTAATCCCCGCCGTCAATGACTATGCCGTCTGCCCGAGTGGAGTAGCGGATCACATTGTCCCCTGAGTTTCCGGTCCGTTTGAGTCTTGTACCCCGATTTTCTTTCTCTTTCAACGCCCGTTCTTTCGAGGGGTTTTTCCCACCTCTCCTGGCTGACGGGCGTTTTCGTTTTTTTCCCACAAACAACAAAAGAATGTCCACGCGGCAAGTCTTTCGTCCTT
>DAOPYU010000529.1:0-2933 GCA_035353095.1 Candidatus Sumerlaeota bacterium
TCCGAAGGCGCCTCGCCCCCCATCCACACCACCACCATCCGATCCTCGCCCACCGTGGTCTCGATCAGGTCCAGTTCCACCCGCTTCAGATTCACCGCCGTCACGACCAGCAACACCCCGGCGTCCAGGAGCAGGTGGGCCACCTCGGCCAGACGGCGCAGGTGCTCGCCACGATCGCCTCCCTGTCCGGCCACCTTGATGTCGGCGTCCACCCCATAGAGCACATTGCCGATCCCCAGGAAGTACACCACCTTCCCTTCCTCGAAGAGACGGCTCTCGAGGGCCTTGGCGAACGTCTTCTTGCCCGTGTTCCGCTCACCGGTCACGAGAATCAGCGTCGGGCGCTGGTTGTATTTCTCCGCGCGCCGCTCGCGCGAAATCCGGCTGGTCTCCCACTTCATGTTGCGCAGCAGCACATGGCTGCGCACCGCTTCGTACTCGTCCTCGAGCGCTTCGCGCAGAATGCCCCCGCCCCGGATTTCGTATTGATCCACGATCACGAAACGGCTTGTGCGGGCGTTGTCCTCAGCCGGGTCGAACGCCACGGCCCGTCGGGTCCGCAAAATGCACTCGGCCACCGCGTGCCGCTCGACCCGGTCGGATTCCTGCGACACACTCAGGTCCGACGCATCAATGACCCGAAGAATCTTTTCGACCCACACGGGCGTTCGCGCCCCGCCCATCTTGAGCAGGTACTCCCGCCCGACCTGCAACGGCTCCCGCCCCATCCAGAAAAGACTGGCACGCACCCGCGTGGCCACCTTGGGCGCCGGTTCCGAAGCTCGGCACGCCAGTTCGCCCCGCGTCACGTAAATCTGCTCGTCGAGCGTCAGCGCCGTGGCCTCGCCGGCCCCCGCCCGGGTCAGGGACGGCCGGTTGAACGCCTCGATCGAGGCCACCCGACTCCGCTTGCCCGAGGGGAAGAAAACCAGTTCGTCCCCCACCTCGACAATCCCCGAATCCACCGTTCCCACCACGAGGCGGCGCTTGTCACCCGCCTTGGTAAACTTGTACACATCCTGAACGGGCAGACGCAACGGCTGGTCGAGCGCGGGCGGTTCCTTCTCGAACCGGTCGAGCGCCTCGAGAACCGTCGGTCCCGTGTACCACGCCATGTTCCCGCCCGGCTGGGCGATGTTGTCGCCGAACCGGCCACTGGCCGGGATGATGAACCGCGCCTCGACTCCAACTTCTTTCAAGAAAGCCGTATAGTTTTCGGCGATGGCATTGAAGGCCGATTCGCTGTACTCCACCAGGTCCATCTTGTTGACCACGACCGCCAGCTGCCGCACCCCGAGCAGCGAAAGCATGTAGCCGTGGCGGCGCGAGTTCTCGCGCACCCCCTCCTCCGCGTCAATGACGAGGAGCGCGGCCTCGGCTCGCGACGCGCCCGTGATCATGTTCTTGAGAAACTCGATATGGCCCGGCGCGTCGAGGATCAGGTAATCGCGCTGGGCGGTTTTGAAGAACACCCGAGCGGCGTCAATCGTGATCCCCTGGGACATCTCGTCCTTGAGCGCGTCGAGGAGGAACGCGTACTCGAACGGTTTCGAATTGCGCTCGCACAGCGCGCGCACCTGGTCGAGTTTCCCCATGGGCAGCGACCCGGTGTCGGCCAGCAGGCGGCCCATGACGGTACTTTTGCCGTGGTCCACATGACCGGCAATAACAATGCTCATCTGTTCGCGTTGGGCCGTATTGTTCATATGAGTCATCTCTCGCAGACCGCCGTTTTCGTCTCCACTTTATTTCAGGGACAATCCCCTTACATATACCCGTCGCGCCGCAGGGTTTCGAGACCGCCCCCGTCCTCGGCGTCCTGAGCGCGTCCGGCGCGCTCGGCAATGTTGGCGAACCGCCCGGTCCGCAATTCCGCAATGATGTCCGCCGGACACGTGGCGTTCGATTCCACCGGGTTGGTACAGGGATAACATCCCAATGAACGGAAACGCTTCCCCTCGCCCTGGTCGTAATAAAGGGAAACCGTCGGGATCTTCTCGCGCTCGATGTACTCCCAGATGTTCAGTTCCGTCCAGTCGAGCAGGGGGTGGATGCGCACATGCGTCCCCGGCGCGAAATCCGTCTTGTACTGGTTCCAGAACTCCGGCGGCTGGTCGCCCACATCCCACTCGTTGTCGCGGTCACGCGGCGAAAAGACCCGCTCCTTCGAACGCGACCCTTCTTCGTCCGACCGCACCCCCACGATCACCCCCGTGAACGGCTCCGTGTTGGCGTCCACTTCATAACGTCCCACCGAGTGGTTGAAACGGTAACGCGGCCAGAGCCCGCTGAGCGTGTGCTTGAGCGCCTCGGTCTTGAGCGCCTTGCAGCAGGCCAGGCGGTCCACCGCCCCGTCGGGGAACGTCTGGCGCTCGCGCAGGGCAGCCTCGTTCTGACCGTAGATCATGGTCAGCCCCCACTCGGCCGTCATCCGGTCGCGGTAGGTGATCATTTCCGGAATCTTGTACGCCGTGTCAATATGCACGAGCGGGAAGGGCACATGCCCCAGGAAAGCCTTGCGCGCCAGCCAGAGCAGGACCGTACTGTCCTTGCCGATGGACCAGAGCATGCACAGGCTTTTGAAATTCGCATAGGCCTCGCGCAGAATATGGATACTGCCGTTTTCCAGTTGGTCCAGTTGATCCATCGGTGTCTCCAGAATGTTTTGTGCCGTCGGCGCCCGCGCCGACATGGCAGTTTTGTACCACCGACATCCCCGTCGGCATCCTGTGGTTCCGTACCGCCGACGTCCTCGTCGGCTCTGTGGTTCCGTACCGCCGGCGTCCTCGTCGGCTCTGTGGTTCCGTACCGCCGGCGTCCCCGCCGGCATCCTGCAGTACCGAGTTCACACCCGCCCACAGGACAAACAGACAGGGTAGAGGAAGCGCCCTGAAGAAACAAGGACAAAACCACACGGCCCTTTTGCAGGAAGT
>DAOPYU010000530.1:0-2931 GCA_035353095.1 Candidatus Sumerlaeota bacterium
CGCTCGCCAGCACCGACACGTAGGCCTCGAGCACGTGCGACAGCACATCCATCCCTGTGTCGGCGGTTACGGACTTGGGAACCGACCAGGTGAGCTCCGGGTCCAGGATCGCGATGTCGGGCGTCAGTTCGTAGTCGGCCAAGGGGTACTTGATTCCCTTCTCCTTGTCGGTGATGACGGCGAACGCGGTCACTTCCGAGCCGGTGCCCGAGGTCGTGGGGATCGCCACAAAGAGCGCCTTCTTGCCCAGTTCCGGGAAGCGGACCGCGCGCTTGCGGATGTCCACAAACCGCAATGCCAGGTCCTCGAACCGGGTGCCGGGTTGTTCGTAGAAGAGCCACATCCCCTTGGCCGCGTCAATCGGCGAACCGCCGCCGAACGCGACGATCACGTCGGGCTGGAAGCGGTTCATTTCCGCCACGCCGCGATAGACCGTGTCGGTACTCGGGTCCGGCTCCACCTCGCTGAAAATTTCGGTCTCCATCCCCGCCTGTTTCAGGTACTCTTCCGCGCGCGCCACCATGCCGAGTTTCACCATCATCGGGTCGGTCACAATCAAGGCGCGACGACGCGGGATACAGCGCAGGTATTCCAGACAGCCCTTTTCGAAGTAGATTTTCGGGGGGACCTTGAACCATTTCATATTGATTCTCCGCTTGCTGTGCCGCTTGATGTTGAGCAGGTTCTTCACGCTCACGTTTTCAGACGTCGAGTTGCCCCCGAACGCGCCGCACCCCAAGGTCAGGCTCGGGTCCATGCGGTTGTAGATGTCGCCGATGGCGCCAAAACTGGTCGGCACGTTCTCCAGAATCCGGCTGGTCTTCACCGTGTGGCGGTACGCGGCGATCACCTCGGGATTGTTCGAGAAGATCCCCGCCGAGTGGCCCATCCCACCGAAGTGGACGATGGCGTCGCAGAGGCGGATCCCCTCTTCCGAATTCTCGACCACATAGAACCCGAGAATCGGGGAGAGTTTTTCGCGACTGAGCGGCGTGTCCGGCCCGACCCCGGTCAGGCGGGCGATGAGGAGTTTCGTTCCCGCCGGAACCTGGATCCCCGCCAGATCCGCGATCTTTTCGGCGGGCTGTCCCACCACGGCGGCGGACATGGCCCCGCGTACCGAGTCGATCGCCAGCGCTTCGACCTTCTTCATTTCTTCCGGCTTGAGCACATAGGCGCCCTGCGCCACGAACCGGTCCAGCACCTGGTCGGCGATCTCGCGGTCCACCACCACCGACTGCTCGGACGCGCAGATCGTCCCGTTGTCGAACGTCTTCGAGAGGATGATGTCGTTGACCGCCATGTTGACCTTGGCGCTCTTTTCGATATAGACCGGCACGTTGCCCGGTCCCACGCCCAGGGCGGGTTTGCCCGAGCTGTACGCCGCCTTGACCATCCCGCTACCCCCCGTCGCCAGGATCAGCGACACCTGCGGGTGTTTCATCACCGCATTTGTTTTTTCCACCGACGGCGTGCCGACCCACTGGATGCAATGCTCGGGCGCGCCCGCGGCGACGGCGGCGTCGCGCATGGCCCGAGCCGCGGCCACGCTGCACTGCTGCGCCTTGGGGTGGAACGCGAATATGATCGGGTTGCGTGTCTTCATCGCGATGAGCGACTTGAACATCGTCGTCGAAGTCGGGTTCGTCACCGGCGTGATCCCCACGATCACCCCGATCGGGTCGGCCACTTCCACAATCCCTTCCTCCACGTCTTCGTGGATCACGCCGACCGTCTTCTGGTCCTTGATGTCGTGGTAGATGTACTCGGTGCCGAAGAGGTTCTTCGTCACCTTGTCTTCGAAAACCCCCATGCCGGTTTCGTCCACGGCCAGCCGCGCCAGCGTCAGACGCTCGGCCACCCCGGCCAGCGCCATGGCGCGCACCACGGCGTCCACCTGCTCCTGCGAGAACGACTCGAAAACCTCCAGCGCCCCGAGCGCCTGGGCGACCAGGGTGTCAATCTCCGCGTCGCCACACGACGACGCCCCGGACACGGGGACGGCACAGGCGCCGAACGGCAGTTTGACGGACGGAGTGGGCTTCGGAGGCATCGGTTCCTGGCCTTCCGGAGCAGGCGTAGTGTTCTTCTTGGACATGGTGCAACTCCTTGTGACGCGGGAGATCCGGGTCTTCGTCAGATCCCGGGAGGAGAATCGAGAAATTCTTCTCGATATAAAGTATCGAACATTGCGGGCTGGAAGTCAACACAAAACAAAGAAAATTTTCTCCATTCAAGCCCCAAACAGACAATGGGATTTAGTGCATTTGCCCCAAAGAATCTTCAGTACTCCCTGAAAAACTCTTCTGTTCGTCATCCCCGCGAAAGCGGGGAACCAGAGGCGCGTAAACGACGGGAAAGAGAGAAAACCCAAAAAATGTTGATGAAACCCGAAATATCCCGGCCCTGGATTCCCGCTTGCGCGGGAATGACGAAAAGAGGCTGAGTCAGAAAGAAAATCCATTCGCTGATTTCTTTTGGCAAACGCTATATAATCGTCCTAAAGAGGACCGGGAATCGAGTTCCCAAAAGCAGAATAGAGAAATGCCTCCTGATTGAGAAATCCCAAAGGCCCACTGCGCCCCACAATCGCACAAAAAACGGATCGGCATCCGCCGATAGCCGAGACTGCGTCCGTCCGCTCCCCGAACTGTTCGACCGGAGAAAGATCCCGCACACGAGAAACAGGGACACCCATCCAGATCCCCTCCCGTTTCCACGCGACTTTTTCGAGTGATGACGGGTCCCCGGCACAAGGACCCCACCCGCATCCCGGCAAAAATAACGGGACAGGGTTCTCCTGTAATATCTCGATTCACTTCCCGTCCCAACTTAATCGTTCTTGATAAGACAGGAAGAATCTGGCAGAAAGGAGTCGTTGCCTGTGTGACAGGCGAGAGCATCCCGTTCTTTCAGTCCCAATCAATCCGA
>DAOPYU010000531.1:0-2906 GCA_035353095.1 Candidatus Sumerlaeota bacterium
GATCTGGCGATAATCCCAACAGCCGAACAGGTGTTTCTGTAAAAGCGCTTTGGCTTCTTTCGAGTTTGTATCTTTGACCGGAGAAATGACCGTGTCAAACCGGTCATCCCAAGTCCAGAAAAAATAGTCTTTCCCTGCCTCGAAAATCGAACGGCAGGATTTCTCGACAGAACCGAGATCCGGAGCGCTCATTTTGATCTCTCCTCTTGCCCATGTTTCCCGGCAGTTTTCCGCAAATTCGTCGTACCGTCTGCCCACAGGATTTGTTCGCTCTGCTTTCGATACTCCCTGCGGTTTCAGACCAGCAGTTCGATTCCTCATATTCCCAATTTAATTTACCAGATCCCTCTTCCGAGGTCAAGTTTCACGGGGCACAGAAGACGGATTTTTATGGCCTTTGGAAGTGCCCCGCCGAAACTGAAAACAGAGCGGCTCCGGTCTCTGCGAAGAAACCGGAGCCCCCTGCGGCGTATCCTGGACCGAACAGACTTCCCGCTTTCAGTTGGTTACGACCCGAACCTTGAGATTGCGCGGCGCACTGGGAGGTGTCACATCCATCGGCATGACAAACACCTCCGCCGAATTGAGCGATTCCTGCTGGGCCACATTGACCGACCGGACCACGTAGTAGTACACCACCCCATTGGTCACCGCCTGATCCAGGTAGTTCGGCTGGGTCAGCGGAGTCGAACTGATCCGGACATACGGTCCCCCGGCGGTTGTGGAACGATAGACGAAGTAGTGGCTGAAATTGGCTTCCGTGCTGGCCGTCCAGGTCAAGTTGACTCGGCCTTCTCCCCCCGTAGCCTTCAAACCAGTAGGCGCGGCCACCGGGGTCTGGTCAATGGGAGTCACCGAAACTTCCGTCGAATCGGGCGAACTGTTCGAGGCCGTATCCACAGCCTGCACGACGTAGTAGTAGGTGGTCAGATTAGTGACTCCCGTGTCGGTATAAGACGGGGTCGGTCCGGAGGTGCTGGCCACCAGGGTGTAGGGACCGCCTGCCGTCTGCGACCGGAACACCTTGTAGTGATGGATGTCCGGTTCGGCATTGGGAGTCCACGCCAGATCCACCCGTGCATTGCCGGCCGTCGGGGTCAACCCGCTCGGAGCCACCGGCGGCGTGACATCCTGGGGTGTCGCCGCCACTTCGGACGAGTTGGGCGAAACCTTGGCTGCCGTGTCCACCGCCTGGACCACATAGTAGCAGGTGGTGCCGTTCTGGGCTGTCGAGTCCACATAGTTCAGCGTGGTGAGCAGGGTCGGGGTCAAGAGGGTATAGGGACCTCCCGCCTGAGTCGCGCGCGAGACCATATAACCGGCGAGATCGCCTTCCTTGTTCGCCGCCCAACTCAGGGTCACCCGTCCTTCTCCCGACACCGCCGTCACACTTTGGGGGGCCGCCGGTTCAAAGAGCGCCGCCACCTCGGCAGCCGAGAGGGAACGGTTGTACACCCGGATATCGTCCAGACTTCCCGTGAACCCGGCCGTTCCTGCGGCATTATTGCCGATGATCAGGTTGCCACTGGTCCGGATATCGCCCACCTGGGCCAGCTGGCCGGTTGCAGTTCCGACTGAAAGAGCGCCATCCACATAGAGTTTCACTCCGGTCCGATTCTCCAGAACCACCACCACATGGCGCCATTCATTGTTAGCCAGCGTATTGCCCCCGGTCTCGAGAGTGTACACCGTCGTGCCAGCCCCGATCTGGAAGAGCAGCTTCCCGGAAGCGGCCGCACGCAGTTCAAAACCAGTGGTCCCCGAGATTTTCGAGGCCAGACAGGTCCCTTGAGGCAAGGTGGATGTTTTCAACCACAGGGAAAGGGTCAAGGTGTTGTTGAGCACCTGAATCTCTCCCGGGTTGCCACAATCCACACGGGCCTGCGTGCCATCGAAGAGCGCCGCCCCGGCGATTCGTCCTGTCGTCGCCACGACATTCCCGGTCACAGTCGCGTTATGCCCGTGTGGGGAGGCGTCGGCCGTGACACCGGCCACGATCTGATTCAAGGGCCAGTAACCGGCCAGATCACTGGGGGTCACACTGGACGAATCCGCATGCGCCGATTCATTGCCCGCGGCATCATAGGCCGCCACCTGATAGACATAGGCCATGCCCGCCGTCAACCCCGTGTCCGTGAAAGTGGTCTGAGTCACGGTCGAAATCTGGGTCCCGTTGCGATAGAGTCGGTACCCGGCTACGGCGTTATTGTCGGTGGACGCCTGCCATGACAAGCCCACTTCCTGCTGAGACAGGACAGCCGCGTTGAAACCTGAGGGAGTGGACGGGGCTTCGGTGTCGGCCAGGTTGATGGACACTTCGTTCGAGAAAACCGATTCGTTGTTCGAGGTGTCCACGGCACTCACCACATAAAAGAAATGATCCCCATACGCCACGGTGGTGTCCGTGTAGAGGGAAGAAAGAACCGCGGCGGTGTTGATTTTGGTGTAAGGCCCCCCAGTGACGGTGGAACGATACACATTGTAGAATGCCAGATCGGAATCGGTGTTGTCATCCCAATCGAGTTCGACTTTTGGGGTGGCCGCAAACCCCAGGACGGGAAGGCCGATCAGCAGCAGAAGAAGAAGGGGGACCTGATACATCCGATTGACAAATCCTGGTTGATCATTCTGAGACCCGATAGTACGCATTTTGAATGACCTCCTGCCTCCAGAACGCTTGTCTCTCTTTTCTTTTACTGATCGGACAAACGTCTGGAATCCTGAACAACCTGCACCCGATCCCCGGTTTCCACTCCCTCGGGAATAGTCCCAGAGCGGGGCAGAACCTTCAGGAATGCAAGCAATATGCCACCCCTCCTCCTCCCTGCGGAGAAGGGCGGACGGACACTTGAATTCAAGGCTCTATGCGCTTCAGCAGCCGAATTTGAGGAAGAGCGGATCGGGTT
>DAOPYU010000532.1:0-2890 GCA_035353095.1 Candidatus Sumerlaeota bacterium
CCCCCCCGCCGGATGGTTTAGATTGTCGGACGGTTACAGACCATTCTCCGCAAGTCCGACGCCTCTCCTCAGGGGCGATCCGTCTTGCCCTGTTTCACCCGCCCGTTCGGGAACAACGCCAGCAGAATCGGCACTCCATACATTCTGGAAAAAAGGAGACAAGGGGATGCAGTCCAACCACGCCAACAGAGGCCTGACCCGGCGCGACTTTCTCGCGCGCGGCGCAGCCGCCGCCGGAGCACTGGGCCTCTTCACGATCGTGCCACGCCATGTCCTCGGAGGACCGGGCTACAAAGCCCCCAGCGAAACCCTCTACATCGCGGGCATCGGACTCGGCGGCAAAGGCGCCAGCGACGCCCAGGAACTCAAGCACGAGAAAATCGTCGCCCTGTGCGATGTGGACGACGAGAAAGGCGCCCCGCTCTTCAAGCAGTTCCCCGACGCCAAACCGTACCGCGATTACCGCAAGATGCTCGAACAGGAAAAGGGCATTGACGCCATCTTCGTCGCCACGCCCGACCACACCCATGCCGTCATCTCGATGGCCGCCCTCAAGATGGGCAAACACGTCTATTGCCAGAAACCCCTCACCCACTCGATCTTCGAGGCGCGCGAACTGGCCCGGGTCGCCCGTGAGGCCAACGTCGCCACCCAGATGGGCAATCAGGGTCTGGCCGACGAAAGCGTCCGCGTCCTGGGCGAAATGATCGCGGACGGTTGCATCGGTCCCGTTCACGAAGTCCACATCTGGACCGACCGGCCCATCTGGCCCCAGGGGATCGAGCGCCCCCAGGACACCCCCGCCGTTCCCGCCTCGCTCGACTGGGACCTGTGGCTCGGCCCGGCCCCGGCGCGAGCCTTCCACCCGGCCTACCACCCCTTCTCGTGGCGCGGATGGAAAGACTTCGGAACCGGCGCCCTGGGCGACATCGGCTGCCACACCTTCGCCCCCGTTTTCCGCGCGCTCAAACTCGGTCACCCCGAGACGGTCGAAGGTTCCGCGTCGAAATACTGCCCGGGCGCAGGCGGGACCCCGGCGTTCTTCAAGGAGACCTACCCCCAGGCCTCGATCGTCAAGTACCAGTTCCCCGCGCGCGACAACATGCCCGCCTGTACCCTCACCTGGTACGACGGCGGCCTGAAACCCCCGCGTCCCCCCGAACTGGATGAAGGACGCGAACTGGGCATCGGCGGCACCCTCCTCGTCGGAGAAAAAGGCAAACTCCTCAACGGACGCCTGATCCCCGAATCGCGCCAGAAGGAATACACCCTCCCGGCCAAGACCCTGCCGCGCTCCATCGGCCACTACAAGGAATGGACCGAGGCGTGCAAGGGCGGCACGCCCGGCGGGTCCGAGTTCGGCTTCGCCAGCCTCGTCACCGAGGTCGTCCTGCTCGGCAACATCGCCCTCGAGACGGGGAAATTCCTGCGCTGGGACGGCCCCAACATGCGCATCACCAATGTGCCGGAGGCCAACAACTTCCTGCGCCGCGAGTACCGTCCGGGGTGGAGCCTGTGAGGCCGCAATGAAACGCCGGTTTCAAAGATCCGGCCCACAGGAATCCACCGGATCGTTCTCCAGCAAAACCGCCGGTTTCCGGAGTCGGACACCCGTCCCTCCAGAAACCGGCGGTTCTTTATTTCGTTTTCGCGTCTTTCGCGCTTTTCGCGGTTCTATTTTCGGTTTCTTCTGCTCGTTTTCTCACCCAGATACGATAGAATGGATAAAATCCGGATTCTTTCGATCCGATCCTTTTCTCCCGGAGATCGGTTGTTCTTTTTTTATCCGGTAAATCCCGTTATCCCGTCCAATTCGCTCAATCTCTTCCTCCACCTCAATACGGCCCGCCTTTATAGAACCCCTTGTTCGTCATGACGATCCACCCCTCCGACTTGGTCCCGTTCGTGGCGTCATACATGTAATTGGCCCATCCCCCCGCCATGATATCCTCGGGCCAGATGATCGTCCCGCTCTGGAGGGGCGGCTGACGCCGGGGTCCCACACTGCGCATGTGCCACCGGTACCCCTTCGATTCAATCGAGCCGGCCGCCGGCGCCCGATCATGCCACGCCCCTTCCCAATGGTAATACTCGCCGAAGTGCATCGTGGGATCCACGCCATACGTGTTGCCCGACGCATACACAGCAAAGGGGTCTCTCGGGATACCGTTCATGTAGGCAACCGGCGTGGTCAACTGGCGGTAGGGGCCGAAATTGGTCATCGGCGGCGGCAGCCAATCCCACAAACCGAAGGACACCACCCCTTCGGCCCATCCGATCGGCGACGTGGAATTGTCCATCGTGTAGCACTCGATCGCCGTGGCCAGGGATCGCATGTCCGCCATGACCCGCGACGTTTTCGAACGCGCCTGCGCCTCGAGAAAATTCGGCACGGCAATCGCCGCCAGAATGGCGATGATCGCCACGACAATCAGCAATTCAATCAGGGTAAAACCGACAAGGGTCCTCCGGTTCCATTCCACGGATTGTTTCCTCCCTTTCTCCATGCAGAGATTCTTCCGATCGGAGGAAAGTACTCCCTCTCGATCGTCCCCACTCTTGCGCTTCCCTTATTCTTCACCGCGCAATCCCGGTTTCGAAATCGCGCGCCAGCATTTCAGGAAATCACATCTGGAAAAAACAGGAAAAACCCACTCTCCCGCACCCCTTCACGGACCGCTATTTTTTTTATTTTACACTTCTCTCCCCCGGGTCTGTCTTGCAATATCCGTCCATGAAGGATATTGAACCTTTTCGAGAATCAGATCGGGGAAACGCTCCCGTCTCCCCCTCTTCCCTTCAGCCGGACCTTCCACCTCCCCTGTTCCGGATTTTTTTCAAAAAAAATGCACTTTTCTTCCCAACAAAAAGCCGATTTTGACACTATAGT
>DAOPYU010000533.1:0-2881 GCA_035353095.1 Candidatus Sumerlaeota bacterium
TTCGCGCTTTTCGCGTCTTTCGCGGTTTTTTCTTTTGGTTGCGGCTTCGCTGCGCTGTGTTTTCTGGGGTTGAAAAGGGTCGTCGTCTCCACGGACAGCAACAGGGAGACGGTTTACAGGTCCAGAATCCGGTGGTTGGCGGGGGATTCGCGGAGGGTTTCGCGGAATTGCTGGAGCGCAGCCCCGATTTTCTGGAGGGTGGCCAGGTCGGCGGTCGGGATGCCCCCGACCCCTTTCGAGTCGAGTCGTTCGAGGACCGCCTGCAGGGTCAGATTTTCGGTCGGCAGGGCCGGGTGGTACCCGACAACGCGCTCGTCGGTGTCCTTGACCACCTCGAGCAGGACCCGGGCGTCCACCAGCTCGTTGAGCGCCTTGCGCACGAGGCGGATGGGCGCTTCGAAGTGGCGCGCAATGTCCTTGACGCTGGGCGGCTCGGCGTCCTGATGATCCTGCATCACGCAGAAGTGCGTAATGGCCAGGCTCAGCGTGCGCTTGAACTCGGGACTGACGTTTTCGCAGTCGAGCTCATACTCGTAGGTCTCGACGTTCTGGTAGGCAAAGGAGACCTCGGCGCCGTAGAGCACGATGAGCCAGCTGAGGTTGACCCAGACGAGGAAGAGCGGCAGGGCCGCGAAACTGGCATAGATGGCGCCGTACTTGCTCACGCCGATCTGGAAGGTGAAGTAGATCCCCAGGCCGATCTGGTACAGAATGCCCGCGACCACTCCGCCGAGCAGACCCGACGAGATACGGACCTGTGTGTTGGGCATGAAGAGGTACGTGAAGGTGAAGAGCCCCATGATCAGGCCCGCCGACAGGGACCGCAGCGCCAGCGCATTGACCCAGCTCCAGGTGTTGAGTCCCTTGACATAGACGATGACGCTGTTGGCCACCACAAATACGATCGGACACACGAGCATGAACGCCAGGTAGTCGCTGAACTTGCGCATCCAGGGGCGCGCCTTGCGGATGCCCCAGATGTCGTTGAACGATTCCTCGACGTCGCCCAGAACCTTGATGGCCACCCAGAAGAGGAGCAGAATCCCGACCCCGCTCACCAGGCCGCCCTTGGCCTGGGCGAGCAGTTTGTCCGAAAACTGGATGATCTTGTCGAGCACTTCCTTGAGGATTTCGACGGCCTGTTCCTCCTTGGGCGCCGCCGGAGGAGCGGCCGCGGCCAACGTGCCCGAACTCACCTCGGCCCCTGGCGGAGAAAGCGCCGCGGTTGAAAGGGAGGGGATCAAAGGGGGGATTCCGGTCGTCACCAGTCCCGCCGAAGTGGCGACGGTATTATTCGAGTCTTCATGGAGGGGGTGGGTGATCTTGAGCGAGACGGCCGAGAGCGCCTTGCTCTGCTGCGTGACGTAGAATTCGACCTGATCGTCGAGGAATTTCTTGAGGACCGTGTCGGCGTCGAATCCCTTCGCGATCCCGAACGCGAGGGCGAAGATCGGGACGATCGAAAGGAGGGAATAATACGTGAGCGCGGAGGCGCGCAGGGCGCATTTGTCGTGGCCGAACTCGCGCAGCGACAGGACGAGGATCCGCAGGATCTTCAGCGCCAGCGAGCGGTAGAACGTTTCTTTTTTCAGGGTGATGCGCCACAGGTCGCCGTGGAGGAATCCCCAGATTTTCTGCCAATAGGACATCGCGTGTACTCCCCAGGCTTGGCCTGGCAGGAAAAATGGGGGGAGAGAATCGGCCGGAACGCCATGCGCCGGCGGGAAAACCGTATCGGGAAGCAGGTCAAAGGCCTCGTTCCCCTTGGGAAAATCCTACTCCCGTCGCTCTTTGGAATTCAAATGGAATTGGGGGGCCCGTAAGCCCCCCAATGAGAAGACCTCGGAAAAAGGATCGCCGGGGTTTGGGCTCAGTCGCTGCTGCCGCCGCCGAGCAGGCCGCCGAGCGAACCGAGGACGGACCCCTGCTCACTGCCCGACCCGCCCGCCTTGGGCGCGTGCGCGATGATGCGGTCGGCCAGGCGCGAGAACGGCAGGCTCTGGAGCCACACCTTGCCGGTTCCCTGCAAGGTCGCCAGGAACAGGCCCTCCCCGCCGAAGAACATGGACTTCAGGCCGCCGGCCCGCTCGATGTCGTAGTTGATACCGTCCGTGAAGGCCACCAGACAGCCCGGGTCCACGCGCAACTTATCGCCGTGCAGTTCCTTCTCGATCACCGTGCCGCAGGCGTGGATGAACGCCTTGCCGTCCCCTTCGAGTTTCTGGAGGATAAACCCCTCGCCGCCGAAGAAGCCCGCGCCGAGCCGTTTCGTGAACGCGATCGTCACATGGGTCCCGAACGCCGCCGACAGGAAGGAATCCTTCTGGCAGATGATCTGGTTGCCGGGCAGCGTCGCCAGGTCCACCGGGATGATTTTGCCCGGGAAGGGCGCCGCGAACGACACGCGCCGCTTGCCCGTGCCCTGGTTGGTGAAATGGGTCAGGAAGATCGAGGCGCCCGAGAGCATCCGCTTGCCCGCGCTGAGCAGTTTGCCCATCAGGCCCGCTTCGGGTTGCGCTCCGTCTCCCATTTTTGCCTCGAAAAGAATCCCCTCCTCAATATAACACATGGCCCCCGCTTCGGCGATCACCACCTCGCCCGGATCGAGTTCCACTTCGACCAGCTGCATATCGTCCCCGATAATCTCGTAATCCACTTCGTGGCTGCGCATCGCGTGTTTCTCCTTCTCGCGTGGGATGAATTCCGCAGCTAACCGTATCACGATCAACCTTCCCGCGTCAAGAATCGCCTGAAGTGTTTGAACGGCGGAAAGGAGGCTTCCGGAAGAGCCTGGAGGGTGACGGATACGAGCGGGTTGTTTTCACAAGGGCTGAAAGCCCGTTCTATCCCGGCGTTTTACCCCATCCCAATCGGACGGGCC
>DAOPYU010000534.1:0-2867 GCA_035353095.1 Candidatus Sumerlaeota bacterium
GTAACGTCTTGTCGCTCATCTCGGTCGTCTCTCCTGTCTCATTCGGCCACCCCCGTCAGGCGGTCTTTCCCCTCGGGGGTGGAATATGGACTTTTGAGTTTTACGAAGATCGGCGCGTTTGTCAATCTTTCGATGAGGCAAGGTGATTCAAAAATTCCTCGGAGGTGACTTAGTGATTGTATGTTGCCAAAAGAAACGGGAATAGGAAAAGAAGCGAAGAAAGCACTATAAGTGTACCGACCACAGAGATAAACTTTGTCGCGCCACTGGCCGCAGATGGATACCTCGAAAATCCCTGGACCAAATGACAATTGGGACATGCTATGAGGCGACTGCGTACCATCCACGCGAGCAGGAATGGGACGATCCCACAAAGAAAGAGCAGCACATACGCCACTTGCTCAGGCCAAGTTGTCCGTACATATTTCGGATCAAATTCTGTTCCGCAATGCTTACACAACATAGGACGCCCCCTCACAGATTGATAAAAACCCTTACATTCCTCGATACCATATTCGGTTCTACTGGAGAAGGCAAGCGAAAGATTCTCCACCTCGGAATTCCTTGGCGGTCTCCCTCCCCCCTTGCACGCGCCCCCGGCCAGGCGACTGGGGGAAACGGGCGGAGGGAGGTTTATTCCGTTTTCCGCAAAACGGCCAGCAGCGTGATGCCGAAGGGCAGGTCGAAATGGCGCAGGAGTCGGCTTTCGAACAGGACCGTTGTCTTGAGGAATCGGTTGGCCCAGCCGGGCAGTTGGATCACGTGGGTTTTCGGACGTTCCGGCTTGTGAAACAGCCGGTGGTAAAACTTCTGGACGAGCCGGAAGGCAACAATGGCCGGGAAGGTGAAACTGATGCAGTAGGTCAACCGCTCGATCTGGAAGCCGGCGTCCAGGAGTTTCTGGCGCAACTCTTCGCGCGTGTAGCGCCGGCAGTGGAACAGCGCATCGTCGTGGTCGCTCCAGAGGAAGGGATGCGCGGGGGTGGTGAGGACGAACTGCCCGCCGGGCCGCAGGATACGGTAAATCTCGACGAACATCCGGTCGTCGTGCTCGACATGCTCGGCCAGGTCGAGGGCGGTGACCAGGTCGCACGAATGGTCGCACACGGGCAAAGCCTGCACGTCTGCCTGCAGGAGGCGTTTGAGGCCGCGCTGGCGCGAGAAATCGAGGGCCAGTTTCGAGAAATCGAGCCCGGCGGACCAGCAGCGCGCGTTCAGGTAATCGAGCATGAGACCGGTACCGCACCCCAGGTCGAGAACGCGGACCCCCTCACGGTCCAGACAGGACAGGTGCTCGAGCTGATCGGCCACCAGGTTCAGGCGTCCCTGAAACCACCAGTAGGTGTCCTCCAGATGGTACATCTTGGCGTATTCTTCGGGCTGCATGCGAAAAACGATCCGTGGCCGATGGGGAAATACAGGCCTGCCGCGCGACGCGGGCCAAACGCCCGCTGAAAGCCTGTGTATTTATTGTCCAGTAAAGCGCCTCTTTGTCAAGCCTTCCGACACGGGTTTTATTCGCCTCAGCCCTGTTTTGCAATTGACCCTGAGAAACAGGACAGCCAGAATGCCGGGGCAGGAGGAGCGATAATGGTCTGTTTACTTTGGGCTCTGGCGGTATTCGCATTTGTTGTCTGGACATTCTACGTTGTTCTGGTCTGGCGGGTGGCGAGCGTTGTCGAGATTATCGAGCCGACCGAAACGTCCACGTCTCTGCCTGCTCTGACGGTGGTGATCCCCGCCCGCAATGAGGAAAAAACCCTCGAACAGGGGCTGCGGTCGGTTCTGGCGCAACAGGGGGTGGACTTCCGGGTGGTGCTGGTCAACGACCACTCGACAGATCGCACGGGCGCCATTGCCGATGCCCTGGCCGCGGAGGATTCCCGCCTGCGCGTACTGCACAACCCCGATCTGCCCCCGGGGTGGCTGGGAAAATGCAATGCCCTGCACCAGGGGGCGGCTGGGGTCGAGAGTGAGTTTGTACTCTTCACCGATGCGGACATTGTCCACAAGCCGGGGTGTTTTGCCGCGGCGCTGGGGCGGATGGAACGCGACCGGCTGGATTTCCTGACACTCCTGCCGCAACTGGTCTGTGTCGAGTTCTGGGAACACATGCTGGTTCCCCTTTTTTTTCTGGCTATCCCCCTGCTGGCGCCCGTGGTGAGTGTGTGGGGGCGTGAGAAACCCACCACCGGTTCGGGCGCGTTCCTGCTCCTGCGGACCCGGGTGTATCGCGCCCTCGGGGGACACGAGCAGTTGCGGATGTCCGTGGTGGACGATATGGAACTGGCCGGGCTGGTCAAGCGGTCGGGGTACAGCACGGGCGTCCTGATGGGGACGCGGCTTCTCGACTGCCGGATGTACCACGGCAACCGGGAGGCCTTCTGGGGATTCACCAAGAATGTCCTGCACGCCACCCCGGGGAAACCGCATCTGGCTGTTCTGGGGTTGCCGGGAATGATCGCCCTGTTGTGGTCCAGTCCGATCCTGATGGCCGGGGGGATAATTAAGGGACAGGCCTGGGTGGCGTTGACCGGCGGGATCTTGTATCTGTATCAGTACGCGTCGCTCTTTCTCATGCGGCGGTTCGCGCGGCTCAAGGGGTGGAACCGCGTGTTGTTGTTTCCAATGGTATCGGTCAGCCTGGCGTGTTGCATAATACGGGCGGCCTACCACCACTGGCGCCACGGGCAGGTGGTCTGGCGGGGACGGGGTGTCTCCCTGACGTCCGACGCGGAAGCCGGGAAGAAGAAGCCGTAACAGGAAGAGATGAAAACAGGAGGGAAAGACAATTGAAAATCTCCAATGTAGTTGATCTGCGCAGCGATACGATTACCCAGCCGACGGCGGCCATGCGCCGCGCCATC
>DAOPYU010000535.1:0-2819 GCA_035353095.1 Candidatus Sumerlaeota bacterium
CTGGGAAACCCCCAAAGCCGCATGAAAAACTTCAAGATGGTGGGTTGCACCCCGGCGTTTCTGTCACCCCAACTTTTCGTTGACGGGACGCGGGGGGAAAACTATGATCCAGACACAAGGGGTCTCATCCGGTTTGCCTGGTTGAGAATCCGGGTCACCCGGCGGGGTCCGGAACAGACCGATGCCACTATTCACACGCAGAAGTAGAGAGGAGCGAACCATGAGTTTCGCAAAGAAAATCGTCAATCAGGTAGATGTCCAGGGCAAGCGCGTGTTTGTCCGGGTGGACTTTAATGTGCCCCTCAGCGGCACGGTCATCACCGACGACAACCGCATCGTGCAGGCGTTGCCCACCATCCAGTACCTGGTCAAGCAGGGCGCGAAGGTCCTGCTGGCGTCGCACCTGGGCCGCCCCAAGGAAGGGCCCGATCCGGCCTTCAGCCTGGCCCCGGCGGCCAAGCGCCTGGGCGAACTCCTCGGCCAGCCCGTCCAGATGGCCCCCGATTGCGTCGGACCCGAGGTCAAGGCGCTTGTGGACGCCCTGAAACCAGGCGATGTCCTCATGCTCGAAAACGTCCGCTTCCACAAGGGTGAGACCAAGAACGATCCGGAACTGAGCAAACAAATGGCTGAACTGGCCGACGTGTACGTCAACGACGCGTTCGGCTCGGCCCACCGCGCCCACTGCTCGACCGAGGGCATCGCCGCCTTCGTGCGTCCCGCCGTGGCCGGTTTCCTCATTCAGAAAGAACTCGACTACCTGGGCAATGCCCTCGACAACCCCAAACGGCCCTTCGTGGCGATCCTCGGCGGCGCCAAGGTGGACACCAAGATCGGCGTGATCGAAAGCCTGCTGCCGAAAGTGGACAAACTGATCCTCGGCGGCGGCATGGCCTACACCTTCTACAAGGCGATGGGATACGAGATCGGCGATTCGCTCTTCGACGAGGCGGGCTTCGAAAAAGCCAAGGCCCTGCTCGCGGCCAAGAACGACAAACTGGTCCTGCCGATCGACTGTCTCGTGGCCGACAAGTTCGAGGCGGGCGCGAAGACCCAGGCCGTGGACATCAGCGGCATTCCCGCCGGCTGGCAGGGCGTGGATGTCGGCCCCAAGAGTGTCGCGCTGTTCAAAAGCATCATCGCCTCGGCGGGCACCGTGGTGTGGAACGGCCCCGTGGGCGTGTTCGAGATTGACGACTTCGCCAAGGGCTCGCAGGCCGTGGCCGAGGCTCTGGCCGCCAGCAGCGCCATCACCGTCATCGGCGGGGGCGACAGCGCCGCCGCCATCAAGAAGTTCGGACTCGAAGCCAAGATGTCCCACATCTCGACCGGGGGCGGCGCCTCGCTCGAGTTCCTCGAAGGCAAAGTCCTGCCCGGCATCGCCACGCTCGACAACGCGTAAGCGTGTCCCCGTAAGCGTGCCTCCGGAGCCGAGCCGATTCCGGTAGTCTCCGATGAACAGCGCCTCAGATCCACGAACCGGGAGTTCTTCGGAACTCCCGGTTCTGTTTTCAGGCGGCGCCCGAGCGCCCGCTTCCGATACGGACTCGCGTCCCGGATGGCACCCACGTGCAGTTTCACAAAGAGGTTCTTCGTGTCTTCGCGTCTTCGTGTGATTTCGTCTGGAACGGCTTTGCCCGTTTTTCGAGAGCGGCTATAACCGCTTCTCACACGAAGGCACGAAGACACAAAGTTTTTCCTTGAGTCGGGAAGGGAAGCGCTCGCTCGTCATACGTGAAAAGGGGACAGGATAACAGGATTTACAGGATCGGCTTGAAACCTCCATCTCCATCCTGTCCATCCCGTGATCCCGTCCCTTCTTTTCCTTCCACTTCCTCACGGGAACTCGAAATCCACCGTCGCCGCCTGGCCCTCCGTCAGCGTGACCGTCTGACGCTTTTCTGCCACTGGAATTTCCCACTCATTCCTTTTGCAACACCTTGCAACAAAGGTATAGGTGCCCGGCATGAGTGAACGTATCAGGTAACGATCACCTTTCTGGAGATCCATGACTATGGCACGCATCTTTTCATTGGACACCGGGTCAAGGGCGCCACCCTTAAAAACGGTCCCATCGAGGACAACAATGTACCAGTCGTAATTTCGGTCGGAGGCGCGGAATTTTCCCTGAAGAGAAGAAGTTCCTCGAAATTCGAAATCCTGCCGAATTTCCTTTCCCGGTCGTATTTCGAGTGGTACCCGCTCATAAATCCAGATATGTGTCCCCTCCTTGAAACCACAGGCATATCGCACGGATGCCAGAACCGTATAGTCCCCCGTATTGAGATCCTCCAACTTGTAGTCGCCATTTTTGTCTGTATAAACGGTCGCATCATCCCCCATTGCTTTTCCAACTACTCTTGCGGATATTTCGGCCCCGTCCGATGCTTTCCCGTTTTCAGTCACCTGCCCCACCAACGAACCTTTGCGTTTCATCAGGATGGTCTGTTCTGTCGTCTTCCCGCTGGCAATTTCTACCTCTTCCGCTTCATCTGAATACCCCGGGGCTTTTGAAATCTCTACCGTCACTCGGCCAGGAGTCAAACCGGAGAGCAGGAAAGCCCCCTTTTTTGTCTCGTCTTTCCGGACAGATCCTTCGATGGGTTTTCCTTTCCCCTCCCCTTCTCCCGATACGACCTTCACGTCAAATGTTTCGATGGGATCCTTCGTTTCCGCATCCAGCACCAGGCCTGACAAAGAGCCTCCCCCCCCCAAGTGGAATGTCTGTTCGCTCGTCTGACCACTCAATACTTCCAGTTCGGCCTGAACAGGTAAATAGCCAGGCGCCGATATTTTCAGGGTCGCTTTTCCTGGCGACA
>DAOPYU010000536.1:0-2817 GCA_035353095.1 Candidatus Sumerlaeota bacterium
CTTCAGAATAGAAGAATGAACCAGAAACACCCCGCCTGAAGGCGGGTGCAAAGAATCGCCCGCTGAAGCGGGCGATGGATGTCTGACAATCGTATGGCGTAATCTCGGCTGAAGCGATAGAATTCCGGCCAGAATGTATTGCCTCGAGGTCACACTCCAGAATCTTTGAAGGGACGCCCCAACGCGAAGGATTGACGACCATGAAAAAATCCGCGAAGAAACCCACCCTCCTGTTGTTGAACGGGCCGAACCTGAACCTGCTCGGCCAGCGCGAGCCGGACAAGTACGGCTCGACGACCCTGCCGCAGATCGAGGCGCAGATCCGGGATCTGGCTGACCGCGAAGGGATCGCGCTCGAGTGCTTCCAGAGCAACCACGAGGGGGCCCTGGTGGACCGCATCCAGCAGGCCAAAGGACAGGCCGACGTCATCCTGTTCAACCCCGGCGCCTACACCCATACGAGTGTCGCGCTGGCCGACGCCATCGCCGCCGTCGAGATCCCGGTGATCGAGATTCACCTCTCGAACATCTACAAACGCGAGGCATTCCGCCACCACTCCTACATCGCTCCGGTGGCCGTCGGCCAGATCAGCGGTTTCGGCGCCCAGGGCTACACCCTCGCCTTCCAGGCCGCGCTGGCGTTGTTGAAAGAACATCGGATCAGGTGAGAGGGATCGGGAAGGAAATTCCCCTGCGGAAGGAAGAGTTCGATTGCGATCTCTGCTGCAATTTCTGTTGCGACTGCCCAAGTTGGTTTACCTCCCGCCGGTTGTGATGACGGTATGGCTTGTTTACAAGGGGATACATTCCTCCACCGATTCCTCTGAGAATCTGGGACCCTATATCTGGTCTCTGGCGGCACTGGGCCGGATGCTGTGTCCCCTTTTTTGTCTGGCGGCTCTCATCACGGGACTTCAGATCTCCCTGAAAAGAACCCAGCCCAGAGAGATCCGGATGTTCTATTGTGTATTTTTCCTGGGATGGCTTCTCGCAGCGCAATGGGTCGAGTTTCATCGCGGAAACGAACACAACCGCAGACTGGTTGTGGAATACCTGAATTCGGATCAGACTCCGTCGGAATACTTCGGGAAAAAGAATGTCGGTGTCTGGAAAATCAAGATGGATTCCCCCGACTTCGACTACTGTCTGTTCTATGCCGGAGGGTTTGGACCGGGAGTGATCGGGGTCAAAGATGGGAAATGGGTCTGTCGCTACATCGTGATTCCGCGTGATATGTCGTTGCGTGCCTTTTACGACAACCACGACCCGGATATGTGTTATTACGACCAGGCGCCTTACCCCAAACAACTGGTCCCCATCAAGTCGCTCGATGATCTTCGTATTTTGTCCGAAGAAACCCCATTTTCCCGGGAAGAAATGCAGAAACTCCACAAACTGGTCTATGCCGTCTGGCCGGTCTCAGAGAGACCTCCCGAACAGGTATCGGGCTTTTCCGCCACCTGGGGCGAAACGCTCATCAACGAATACGAACATACAAAACTTCGATGGATTCAGAAAAACGGCCCGTTGTGGGACACGAAAGGGGGAGGCGAAGACCCGCACGCCCCTTATACCCTGCTGCCGTGAGCGGTTTCCCGGTCCTTTTCATGGCAGAAACAACTCTTCGGCTGGTCTTCCTCCCGATATAACAAACCCTCCCGCCGGCGTCGAAACGCAGACGGGAGGGGAAAGTAAACCATTCCATTTCTCCGGCGATTTCACTCGGAGAATTCTGAATCAACCCACGCCAGGATTAAACGCGCGCGAAGAACCTTATTCCGGAATTACCGGCATACCGTCTTCGTCAACCTGTTCGATATCCCGGTAAAGCGGGATGCCGACGTTTCCCCCGGGTTCGCTGCAGATCCCGATTTCCTTGACGTGCTTGTTCCCCTTCTGATACCGGGCCGTGTAGATGACGGCGCATCCGGTCATTTCGAGTCCCAGCAATCCGAGCAGCAGCACGAGCGCGATTCTCCGCATTTTCCCGATCCCTTCTGCCTTGAGACAATTCCAACCCCGAATCCCCGTGTCCCTCGAGGACACCCGGTTCGGCGATTGTACCATTCGACTGTTTCATTTCCCCGTCCGGTCGGAAACGCCCGTTATTCCCGGCCGGAGGCCTCGGAATAATTTTCGGCGGGGGCCACGTCCAGCGCCGGTCCGACGGGGGGGGCGTCGTCCAGGTTTTTCACCAGGTCGCGGAATGCCTTGCCCGGTTTGAACGTCGGGACGACCTTCTGGGGGATCGTGATACCGGTGCCGGTCCGGGGGTTGCGTCCGTTTCGGGCGTTGCGTTCCTTCACGTAGAAGGTGCCAAAGCCCACAAGCGAGACCTTGTCTCCCCCTTGCAACGCTTCCTTGATGGAGGCCAGGAAAATTTCGAGCGCCTCCACACTCTGCTTGTGCGAGAGACCGACCTTTTTGGCGAGATTGTGGGCAACTTCCGCTTTAGTCATGGAAATCACTCCTTGGCGAAATTCAGCAATCCTCAACGGAAAGAAGTCGAATAGTTCCAACTCTTCAGACTATAAAAAACGATCCCGGGGGCTGTCAAGCCCAAATAAGGAAACCTTCCGGGCCGACAGGGACGTTCTTGCCTCGACGAAGCAAGGAATACAACACCCCGGACGCGTCCATTTCCGTGCGGCGCTTCTGAAACCGGGTGACCGGAATCGGATCTTTCAGACACGCCCGTACCCCAACACCGTTGAGACCGGCGCGGCGCCCGTGTTTCCGATCGGCAGCCAACCACTGTTTCTTCAATACCGCACACGCCGCCATAAAGCAAGAACATCCGTAAAAAATCGAAATGCG
>DAOPYU010000537.1:0-2810 GCA_035353095.1 Candidatus Sumerlaeota bacterium
AACACGGACTCCGAGGACACCCTCACGGTCGGCGGCGACACGTATCTGGCGTTCAACCTGAGCAGTGCGGGGTGGTGCGCGGTGAAGGTGTAAGAGCATGAACGGGAAAAAGAAGAAGATCCAGGTGAAAAGCGCAATCCGGATCGCGCAATACCGACGTTCGCTGGCGCAGGGGCGCGCGTACGCGCTGAAAGGACGGAGACGCCGTGGCAGTACATAGTGGGCGGATCGTTCGTCCGGTCCTGAAGGCGGGACTCTTCCGTCCCCGCTATCGCGTGTCGTTCCGGGCCGGATCGGCCACGTTTTACGACCTGCCGTTTCCCAAGCCCCCAATCCGGACGGTCATGCGCCGGATCGATCTGGCGCTGCGTGTGGACCGTCCCTATGCGCGGGTGGAACGCGAGGCGATCCGGGTGTGGCAACGGATCGAGAAGGCGGCGGACACGCGCACAGAGACCCGGGGCCGTCTGGAAACACCGTTGGACCTCTCGGTCCGGGTCCGCGGGAAAAAGCGTATTGCGCCCGCTGTCCGGGTGGTGGTGGTCCGGGTCCGGGAACAGCACCTGGACACGGCACAGCGGGTCGAACAACAACTCAATGTACGAGGGGACCTCGAACTGACTCTGTTCCACGTACTGCTGAATGAAACCCATCTCATCTCAATCTGAAAAAGGAGAACGATCCAACATGTCATTGGGACTCATTGTCAACACCGGCCGCATTCTGACGGCCCGGCTGCTTCTGGGACTGGGGGGCGACGGACTCTCGCACTGCGCCATCGGCGACGGCGACGCGAGTTTCGTCGATCCGCTCAATCCCCCCGCGCCCGATATCGGGCAGACGGGGCTCAAAAACGAGCGCGCCCGCAAGCGGTGGTACAAGCGGACCTTCCTCAAGGAAAACCCCGAGGGCGCCCTTCTGGTCAACGGCGTTCATTACATCGAGACCGGCCAGGAGACGAACACGCTCGGGGTCTTTTTCCGTTTCGACGAGGGGGAGGCCAACGGGATCACGATCCGCGAGTACGGCTTCTTCGGCGGCACCGTCGCTTATGTCCCCGGGGTCGCGGGCGACTGCGCGCTGGGGGGCGTTTACCACGCGGACACCAACCCCACGGGCGAGGTGCTGAATCCCGGCTACCTCTACGAGGTGAAGAACATCCCGGACTTCAACAAAATCTCCGACACCCGCGTCGAACTCGTGGGGGTCATCAAGATCTGACGAAAGGAACCAATCCATGACGATTTCACGCAACACGTTCGACGCGGCCAGGAATTACAAGCGCGTCCGCTACCACCAGGACCGGGACCTGCTCGATTCCGAACTCAACGAGCAGCAGGACATTCAGATCTTCGAGCGGCAGAAGATGTCCGATCAGGTTTTCAGGGAGGGCGCGATCCTGTCGGGCTGCGTGGCCAAGGCCACGAACCATGTCGTGACGGTGAGCGGCGGCGTGGTGTACCTCCACGGCCATTTCGAGTCCGTGCCCGGCGCCACCCTCACCTATGACCCGGCCAAGACCTCCGGCGCCGATTATGTCTATGTCGAACTCCTCAAGTACAACATCGGCTACACCCAGGACGGCGCCCTGATCAATCCGGCCACGGGCGAGCCGACCGCCGAGCGCGAGCAGTGGGCGCTCGCCTTCAAGGCGCAGAACACCTCCACCTTCTCGCTGCCCAACAACGTGACCGAGCGGCGGGTGGTGGCGATTTACAAGTTCGACCGCGCGACGAAAGAGTTGACCCCCACCGTGCAGGAGAAGTCCAACCTCTATCTGCGCGATCTTCAGGGGACTCTGCCGGGCAACCGCATCACGGTCGCCTCGATCACCGAGGACCAGCTGGCCTTCGCGGCTTCGGAAGGGCTCCAGTCGCTTCTGCAGAACCTGGCCGAGCGCACGTTCGATCAGGCGGGCAGTTACCTCGTGCGGGGGTTCAACACGTTTATCGGCGCGATCCGCAACGACGGGGTCGATGTGATCACGAACGCCGGCCGCGCCTATGTCGAGGGCTACCGCCTCCAGTTCGACCTGCCCCGGACCACGCCGGTTCCCAAGTCGTTAGCCACCAAGGCCGTGCGGGGCGAGCAGAAGACCTTCACCCTCTCCGAGCGGCGCTATGCGCTCAACTGCACGCCGCTCAAGGAGACCACCCAGCTCGAGGCCATCGTCGAGATCACGTCGAACGTCACCCGGGGCTCCGTGGGAGGCGGCGAGGACCTGCTTACCCCCAATCCTGTGGTCGATATCCTCGAGGTCAGCCAGGGGACCACCATTTTCCGGGAAGGGATCGACTGGCAGCAGTCGGGCAACAATGTCGACTGGCTTGGCTCGGGCAGCGAGCCGGGTATCGGGACGACCTACACGGTTCGCTGGACCTACACGCGGCAGATGGCCAAGGGCGCCGATTATGTCGATGGCGGCTGGTTCGGCATCCCCACCTATCCCCCCGCCGCCACGTACTACTACCTCCTCAGCGCCTTCGACGCCTCGGGCGAGACCACGTTCGACACGGCCAAGGTCCGCGCGCGTGCCACCGGCTCGGGAGAACTGAACCTCCTGTCGTGGCTGCCCGTCAACGGGGCGCTGGGCTATCGCCTTTACCGCTCGACCTCCCCGTCGGTCCGGACCAGTTTCTTCCTCCTCCAGGAACTCGGCAGCGAAGCGACCACGTACGTCGATGACGGCGTGGACACGACGAGCGGTGTCAATCCGCCTGTGGCGGCGGGAACCTCGCTGACGGCCTCGGTTCTTCAGATCGCGCTGGGCAATCTCAACGTGGTCAACTTCGGACGCATCGGCTTCGGCG
>DAOPYU010000538.1:0-2786 GCA_035353095.1 Candidatus Sumerlaeota bacterium
TGGCATCGGTCCCCCGCGAACACACCAGAGGTCGTAGAACACAAGAATATTGAAGTAATCGAGAAGAAACACGACCCATGAAACTCCAACTCCAATACCCAACGAACAGAGAGACCACTTGGGGTTTCTGGAAAAGGAAAACATGGAAATCAGAACAGATGGCACAGAGAGATAATAGATTCCCCGGATATCCAGAAGTCCCCAATGATTCCCCGGATACCTCAGAACAACCCACCCCAACATCAGACAGAGAACAAGTGACAGAATAATCGAATCGGCCAGAAGAACCGACATCGAGAAAACAGTCCGGATTCTGAATGCGACAGATAAACTCCGTATTGGGCGAGATATCCCACCAACATAGAGAGACACACCGGAGGCAAGAACCGCCAGAACATTGATGAGAATCAGGGAATAGAAGAGAACCGATTGCATTCAGAAACCCTATAGAGAATTCCAAACTTCCATTATCATTAACCTATCCCTGTTACTCAACAGAAGCAATGGGAAAAACTACTCGAGGAAAACACATCCAGAAGAGAAAACAAAACACCGACCATTGAGAAACACTCTCAAGGCCGGTGTCAACGTTCATAAATGTCCCCTCAACCGGAGACTTATTTTGTCTTCTCGCCCCCCTGGAGTTGCTGGAGTTTCTGTTGGGCGTCCTGGACCCAGGCGGCCTGTTCCGGGTCGTCCTTGCTGTTATTCAGGTACACCTGGAACGCCTCTTTGGCCTTCTTTGTGTCCAGGTAGCTCAGGCTCACCGCCTTGTTGTAAAGCGCGAAACCGTTCTTGGGCTGCTTCTTCAAGAGAATGTCGAGCACTTCGATGGCCTTCTGGTGCTGGCCCAGAGCGGCGTGCGCGGCGGAGGTGTAGAGCAGGACGTTGGGGTCGTTGCTCAGCACGGCCACCCGCTTGCCCAGTTCCGCCGCTTCGGCGTGTTTGCCGGTCTGGTAGAGCCGCTGGAGCAGTTCCCCCTCGAACTCCTCGTTGCCCGGATCGAGCCGCACCGCCTCCTGGGCGGCGGCCAGTCCCTCCTGCGAGTCCTTGGGCGTGGCGATCGCCTTGTCAAACGCCTCGCGCGCCTGTTTTTTGCCATCGGCAGCCGGCGCCGGGGTCGGGGTCTTGGCGGGGGCCGGCGCGGGCGTCGGCGTGACCGCCGGAGCCGGAGTCGGTTTCGGGGCCACCGCCTCGGGCGCCGGAGTCGGTTGGGGAGCCCCCCCCTCGGCAGCCGGAGTCGGCTGGGGCGTGGGAGCGGGGAACACACCTTCCGGGCGAGGCGTCTCTCCCGCAGGCGCTTCGGCCACAGGCGTCACAACCGGAGCCGGGGTGGGTTTCGGGGTCGGTTTCAGGGTCGGTTTGGATTTGTCTTTGGCCAGCACCCGCTTCTGTTCCTTCGGGGGCCTTTTCTCCTCGCCACTGCGCGAAGCCGAGGCGGGCTTCTTCGCTCCGCTCGATTCCGGCTTGAACGAGGCCACCTTCAACGACTCGGCCCCGCCGGACGCCGGATTCACCACCACCGCCGCGGGCACCGAAGCGATCAACTTCTGCACCAGATCGCCGATCGGGTTCAACAACGCCTCGGGGGTCGGCACCGCCTCGCTCGCCAGACTGCTCACCACCCGGTCCTGCGAGACGTTGTAAAGTTGCAGTTCAACGACAAACACCCCTTCGATCTTGTTGAGATTGCCGGTGATCAGATAGTCCACATCGAGCGCCGAGGCCACCTGTTTGGGCGCCGGGGGCATCTTGTACGGATCGGTCGCCGTCAACCCGCGTTCGGCCAGAATCCGCTGACAGTAGGCGCGGTTTTTCAACTGGGAACCACGGACCCGCTGCGCGGCGTTCCAGACCACCTGGCTCAGGCTGTCGGCCGTGTTGGGCTCGACCGCGCGGGTGTGTTCGAGATCGAGCACCGCCAGAATCGGCGCCCGACTCACGGTCGCCTTCGAGCGCCCGGCCCCCTTGCGGGCCTCGGACGGTGAAATGCGCTCGACTTCGTGCCGGGCCAGCCAGGGCAGAGCCACCGGGATGTCCTGGCGCTTCCCCGCCGGAACATACAACAACCCCGGTCCTTCATTGACGGGCGCGGTGGCCGCGGAGGCCTTCTCTTTCCCCGCTCCCGTCTCGGTCGGTTCGAGGGACGGCAGGGGGGGAGCCGGTACCGCGGGGGTTTCGGCGTTTTTCACGGCCGACTTGTCCACCTGAGGCGGACTGACCGAAGGCGGCGGCGTGGGAACCGGCTGGAATTCGGGCGGCGCGATCGCTTCGGCGCCCGGAGTTTTTCCAACCGTTCTGGAACGATCCTGGGCCTGGTACTCGCGGAACCGAGGGTCGTCACGGAGGGAAGATTGCGCAGCCACAGGAGCATTCCCCAAGATTCCCCCCGCAAGAACGAGGGAAAGCAGAAGCCCCTTTTCAAAATAGAGACGGAAATGAAAGGACAGGACCATAATCGGCGTGTCGCCTCCCGGAATGGGATGATGGAACAGCAAGCGCTGGAGGCTCAACATCAAACAGATATAATAATGTCAAGACACGGAAACATCCGGCTCCACAGCCAGTTTCCGATACACCACGTTAACTCTAGTACCTTCGGGCACTCACGTCAAGTAAAAGAAACAGGAAAAAACGCTTGACGCCCGCTTTTCCCCGCTTTTCCAACCGCGCCGTCCTCTCCGCCGGGGACAGGCGGTCCGCATCCCCCGGGGAGGGACCGGTACCCCGGCGTCAGGGTGCATCTCCCGAATTTGCGGGAAGGATGGTTGTGACTAACCGGATCG
>DAOPYU010000539.1:0-2786 GCA_035353095.1 Candidatus Sumerlaeota bacterium
TCCTCAAGGGTCACACGCGCGAACTCATAGACTCGCTCTACGCCGAGATGCTCGAAAGCAGCCGCGCGCTCGACTACGAAAAGGCCGCGCTGTTGCGCGACCGCATCGTCGCGCTCGAACAGACCACCGAGTCGCAGCGGGTCGCCTCAAGTTCCATAGACGATCTGGACGCCGTGGGGTACTTCGAGCAGCAGGGCCGGGCGGCCTTCGCCGTTCTGCGCTTCCGTTCCGGCCAGCTCAACGAGAGCCAGAACTGGATCGTCCAGATCCACGGGCGGCCCCTGGCGGAGACTCTGCCGCAGTTTCTAGGACAGTACTACGGCGCGCTGGGTCAGGTCGCACCGCGCGAGGTGTTGCTGCCCAACGGGTTTGGTCCTCTGGACGCCATCCTGCCCGAACATGCGATGATCGAGGAATGGCTCTCCGACCAGCGCGAGGGACGCGTGAGCGTGGCGCAACCTCAGCGCGGCGATAAACTGAGTCTCGTGGAAATGGCCTCGTCCAACGCTCGCGAGGTTTTGCTCCGCAAACTGAGCGGACAACAGGAGGTCGAGGCCGTGCTCGACGACCTGGCCCGGCGCCTCCACCTTGAAGCGCCCCCGCAGACCATCGAGTGTTACGACATCGCCACCCTGCAAGGCTCCCTCACCGCCGCGTCGCGCGTCGTGTTCATGAATGGCGAGCCCCACAAGGCCGGCTACCGCATCTACCGCATCAAGACGGTCGAGGGACAGGACGACTTTGCCTCGATGCGCGAGGTGCTCGAGCGCCGCTTCAAACGCGCCGCGGTGCAGGAAGAAACCCTGCCGGACCTGGTCCTCATAGACGGCGGCAAGGGCCAGCTGGCCATCGCCGTGGCCGTTCTGGACGAACTGGGCATTCAGGGCGTCGCCCTCGCCGGACTGGCCAAGAGCCACCTGAAGCCGGACACGGGCGCGGAGGATCCGCACCAGAAGGTCCGCACGCCTGAACGTCTCTTCCTGCCCGGGCGCAAGAACCCCGTCCCCTTCCCCCCGCACGCGCCGTCGTTCTACCTGCTCCAGCGCGTGCGCGACGAAGCGCACCGGTTCGTCAACACCTACCACGGTCAGTTACGCCGCCGCACTCACCTGCGCTCATCGCTGCAGGACATTCCCGGTGTCGGCGAGCGCCGCGCCAAAGCCATCCTGCGTCACTTCGGCAGCCTGGCCCGCGCCCGCCAGGCCACACTGGAAGAACTCCAGGAAGCCCCCACCGTCACCCGCCCCCTCGCCGAGGCGATCTATGGGTGGTTTCACACGGAAAAAGAGGGGGAATCAGCCTGACGGAATGATTTTGCCAAACTACTTTCCGGGGGTGGCCTGGGGTGGTTGCTCGAGCATTTTCTTCTGCAGCATCTGCATATTGTAGATATCCATGGGCGACGTGCCTTCCCGAATCAATATGGGAGTGTCTGTGGTTATGTCGAACACCTGGACTCCAGGCGGAATCTCGACGCAGAAATCGGTATCGGTGGTTGGCCTGTTAATCTCAGCGGTGATGTTTTCAAAACATGTGGTCACAACGGGTTTCATGACGCTGTATTCTGTGTACACGATTTTCTTGGGGAACCAGAAGCCTTTGCTCATCTCCACGAGTTCAAGATCGGTCGAGCGAATCATCGGGTCACCCTCTTCGACCCGAACCGGAAGACAGGATTTCTGGGGATCAATCCAGAAAGACGAGATCCGAGATTTCTTTATAGATGGGATTTCTTTCCCCTCTTTGTCATTCTTTGCCATCAACAAATCCACACGCTGAACCGACGAACCGTTGTATGTCTCCTCCGTGATGTTGACCTCCCCCAGAAGATCTCCTCGATCGGATTTTTCTCCGGAAAAGCGAAGTGCGGCAAGTGAGTCGGAGAGCCAGGGATTTTGCCTTGAAGCCGGTTGGCGTCCCCATTTCTCAAGAGGAAACTCATAGGTCCATAACATCATGCCGAAGAGAAGACGAAAACCTGTAATCGGAGTACTCTTCAGTTTCTTACTGATGTTGACTTGTCCGGGATCCATTTGTTCAAACTGTTTAAGATAATACCGATATTCTTTTCCATCCCAGGAAAAATCTGTTCTTTGAACGGGCTTTTCATTCCCGTCTTTAATGTCCCTGATCATGCTGGAATAGAAGAATCGGCCTTCCCCGTCGAGAGTGCCGACAATGTGATACCGAGTCACGGTTGCGTCGGGTGAATTATCGCTTTTCTCCCCCTTGCTTGAAACGTGCTTACGGGTGGATTGATCGTATTCGATTTTCCAGTTCTTGACCGATTTCCTGTAGGACTCGATTCCCTGGATCAGATCTTCTTTTGACATGGTCCCGGCCTGAACCGTCGAAAAGAGGCCGCAGAGACTCAGAAGAAGGACAACACCTTTCAGAATCTTGTCGGGTTTCAGCACAATCCACCCTCCTTTTGTTTTTGGATACAATGAAACAGATCCCATTAGAGTGATAAAAATCAACATCTGGAATTTATCCTGTCCCTAGTTCAGTGGATTTGTCAAGGAGAATCGAGTTCTGGCCTGGTCAGTTTTTTCCGGGAAAATAACAAATAGGGATCTTGGAACAAAAATGAAGTGCCGTATTGCGCATGCCTTGATGCATCTCTGTCAACCTGAAAACAGCCGTCGAGGACCGAAAACAAGTCTTTTGTTCTTGTCTTATGGCGCGAAAACGGTTTTGGTTCCCTCTCCTTTGGGGTGAGGGATTTGATTGCGCCAATCGGGAGATTGGCGGTCCCGGGAACCGCTTTCTCCCCCTGAAAATGG
>DAOPYU010000540.1:0-2785 GCA_035353095.1 Candidatus Sumerlaeota bacterium
CCTGGGTTCCCGCTTGCGCGGGAATGACGGAAAGGAGGCTCAACCGGAAAGGAATCCATTCGTTTATTCCTTTTGGCAAACACTATAACTGCGGTTTTCAGGATCATAATCTCAGTCCCACCTCGGATCGGAGTACCTCCCGGATGCGTTCGGTGTGGGTGCCTTCCCAGTAGGCGCGCCGACAAGCCGGGCAGTAGAAGTAGGTGTCACGCCACGCCACAACGAGTCGGGGAACCGTCTCGCGGGTAGTCGGGGGGAGCGCGTCGAGCGCCATCGGGCCATCGAGCGGGAGGTTGCAGAGAGTGCAGCGAGAGAAGAGGGTTTGGGCAAAATCGAGGGGGAAGGCTTGGGCGACTTCACGGACCTGGTCGGTCAGGACCGGGCTTTCCACCGGGAAAAAGAGCGCCATTTCTTTGGAAGGCTGAGCGGCGAGTTGTTCGTCCGCCAGGGAGGGGCAGCGTCCCAGGACGGTCCACTGTCCGTCTATGACCGCCGGGTCGCGCACGATCTCGCGCGCCGACCGCGGGTCATAGACGATGTCGTACCCGAGCAGCCCCAGCCAGCGGCGCAGTTTGCCGACGGTGTTGTCCGCGATGAAACGCATGGCTTGAACCGATCCTCTCCGGGTTGTGTCCGATAGAAACAGTTTCTCACCTTTCGAGGGGGAATGTCCAGATCTGTTCGAGCGGGATGGGACGACGGGGGCGAAAAGGAATCACACGAAGACACGAAAGCACGAAGAACCTCACAGCGCGATGCGTGTCCGGATCGTTTTGAGAACCGATTCCATCAATAGGGATCGAGTGTTTCGGAGTCGAATGTGCGGGAGTGGTCGAGGGTGGTACTCTGCGGGAGCGTGTTCGAGGCGAGGGGTCCCGTGTCGGCCAGTTGGATTTCTCCGTTGGCGAGCGCTTGCAGGAGGTTGCGGGCCGCCTGAGCGCGCTGTTCGTGCGTGGGGGAGGCGGCTTCGCGGCGGCGCGCAAAGAGGTTGGCGATGGCGAGGTCGGCGCTCAGTTTGCGCAGGAGGGGAGGGACGGGGGAGAAGGGGACGGCGTATCGCGCGCGGAGGCAGGAATTGATCACGCTGTCGGCATCGGTGATGCAGGCGTCGAGGACGGCGGGGTCGGGTTGTCCGTCGCCGTCGTCGTCGGCGAGTTCGACAAGGTGGCGCAGTTCGAGGCGGTTGAGCAGGTCGGTCTGGGTGGCGTACATGGTGGGGGGCCTTTCCCGGAGAAGATGGATGGGTTTCGCAGGGCGCCGGGGCGGTTCTCCGTTCCGGCCGATGCGACCGGGATGAAGATAAACCCCATGGCTTTCGTCGAGGATTCCCGCAAAGACTCGAAAGGGTTCAAATGGGATGATGAGGCGGATTGGAAGAGAATCGGGTGTGCCCGAAGAGTCACTCAACCGAGTTGCTTTTTGGGAATCTGGAGTCGAATTCTTCGTTTCGGTTTACGCCGAAACGTTTCCTCCGAACCGCATGTTCTGGAGAAGGGTGTCCAGGGCTTCCAGGGTTCCCTTTCGGATCCCCCGCGCCATCAGGGGAGAGAGGAACAGCCAGGGCGAGATGGCTCCCAGAATGCTTAAATTGCAGATGCCGGAGGGAAGGCCTGCCAGGAAGAAAACGAGCATCAGGAAGAGCCCGAGGGCCGGGGGGAAGAGGTAGAGGAAATTACGCATCCGGACGACGCCATCGAGTTCGGCGAAAAGGTGGATCGTTTCGTCGTAGATCAGGATCCGCAGGCGCGAGGCTCCCCGCAGGGCGTTCTGTCGGGTATTCTGCAGGCCGGGTCCCAGCGCTTCGAGGCAACGGTTGTCGAGCGATTCGATACGGAACCCCGCCTGGGCGAGGACCGATCGCGCGAGTTGCAGGGCGTCTTTGGGGTCGTTGGAATAGGGGATCGAGGTTTCGTAGAGCATGAGCGTTCTCCGGCAGCCGTGGGGACCTCTGTCCCGAAAAAAACGGGATTTTCTGCGGAACACCGGGAGGGATATCCAGCAGAAAAAAGTATCGCTAAAAATGAAGCAGTTTTCGAGCCAATTTGTTGCGCCTTTCTAATATGCCTGAAATCAGGTGTCTGGGCGCGTGGACACGCGGATTGGAGGTGGGACAGGTTGTCCCTCGTGCCACGTTCTGGCGCAAGGGGCCAGATTTCACGGTGTGGAAATCGGGAAAAACCTCCATATTCTCAAGAGTGGCGGGCAGGATGCGGAGTTCTACCGGAACCTGTGAGAGACGATTTCCAGAGGGAAGACGTGGCAGGGGTTGGAGGGGGGAGGGGGAATGGAGAATGGATAATGGATAATTGACAATTGATAATGAACCGCATGGTTCTGGGGGGGCGTTGGAGGTCAGGGGGGAATGGAAAATGGATAATTGATAATTGATAATGAACCGCATGGTTCTGGGGGGGGCGTCTGGAGGTCAGGGGTGGAACTCCTTTGTCGGGACCAGTTGGACGGGGCCGAGCAGGCCGCAGTCGGTTGTGGGCCAGTTCGAGGCGTCGAACGGTTTGTAGTTGATGTTGACGAAATTGATGTCCAGGAAGGTTTTCCATTCGACCTTGCGGCGGTCCAGGTCGCGGATGCGGTTGGCCGCCACGCTGGTCACTTCGATTTCGAGTCGGTTGCCGGTTTCTTGAAGATTCTCGGTCCGGACGCGGAACGGGGGGGCGAAAACTGTCCCCAGATCGCGTCCGTTGAGGTGGACGCGCGCGCTCTGGCAAACGCGGCCCAGGTCGAGCCAGGCGGCGGTTGCATCCATGCCGCGGGGACGGTCGAACGT
>DAOPYU010000541.1:0-2771 GCA_035353095.1 Candidatus Sumerlaeota bacterium
CCCATCGGTTCGGTTGATCACAACCATCCTTCCCGCAAATTCGGGAGATGCACCCACATCTCCCCGGAAAACCTTGTGACTTGACTTTTCCTTCATTTTCCCCAGAATTAGAATCGTCCGGGGATGTTTTCCCCCATCGCAAGAACGCAGGAGGCAAAAAAAGGACATGCCGTCGAGCAAGAATCGAGTTCAGACAACCGCTAACCGCAAATATTACAGGCATCGGCGTCAACGCCTCCATCCGGAACGCGAGACACGATCCGAGCGGTTGATGACCCAGACCCGCTTCCTCGAAGAAACGCTTGAGCAACTGGCCGCCGCAAGCGAAACCCTTCAAGCCATGCGCTCCGAAAACGAAAAGGCCAAGGCTCAGGTGGCCCGGACCCTGACCGACATGGACAGCCTGCGCAAGCGGACTGCCCGAGACAAGGAAGATACGAAAAAATTCGCCGCCCGGCAACTCATCGAGGCTCTTCTCCCCTCCCTCGACGCATTCGAGCAGGCGCTGGCCGCCCTTCAAATGGGACACGATACCGAAACCCTCGCGCAAGGGGTCCAGGCGATCAACCAACTTCTCCACAAGGCCTTGAATGACCAGGGACTGCAAACCCTCACGCCACTCGGGCAACCGTTCGATCCGCAATATCACGAAGCGCTCGGCATGGACGCGACCGATGAGTACCCCCCCAATGCCGTCTCGATGGTGTTGCAGAGTGGCTATGTTCTGAATGGCCAATTGGTCCGGCCCGCACGGGTCCGCATCGCCCAGGCGGCCTCCAAGAACGTCAATTGACGCGATTTTCAGGGGTCCGGGGATTTTCACCTCCCCTGCCCTGATGAGGTAATCAGTCGGTATCGCCCGGGATTCCTCGGAACCATGACCGAAAGTACGCCTCCACTCCTTCAGGTTCGGAATCTCCGGAAAGGGTTTCCGGTAAAGGGAAACTGGTTGCAGCCGGGTACCTGGAGTCAGCAGGTTCAGGCCGTGAGAGACGTTTCTTTCAACCTGGCGGCAGGAGAAACGCTGGGACTCGTCGGGGAAAGCGGTTGTGGAAAAACCACCACCGGCCGCCTTATTCTCGGACTCGACAAGGCCTCCTCCGGTGATGTCCGCCTGGGTGAATCGCCCAACCTTCTGGAATTGCGCGGACGTCAGTGGCACCCCTACCGGCGACGGATTCAAATGGTGTTTCAGGACCCGGACTCGTCCTTGAATCCCCGCATGACCGCCGGGGCGATCGTGGCCGAGGCGCTGACCACGCACCAGCGCCTGTCCCGTGTCGAACGGGAAAAACGCATCGAAGAATTGTTCGAACAGGTGGGGTTGCCCGCCGATTCCCGACAACATTTCCCCCACGAATTCAGCGGGGGACAGCGTCAACGCATCGGGATCGCGCGGGCGCTGGCCGTCTCGCCCGAAGTCCTCATCGCCGACGAACCGGTCTCGGCGCTCGATGTCTCGATTCAGGCCCAGATTCTCAACCTGCTGGTCGAGTTGCAACAAAAACGGGGACTTGCATTTCTCTTCATCTCCCACGCCCTGTCCGTTGTGGGCCACATCAGCCACCGCGTGATGGTGATGTATCTGGGCCGTATTGTGGAAAGCGCTCCCACGGCTTCCCTTTTTGAGAAGCCGCTCCATCCCTATACCGAGGCCTTGATGGAAGCGGCGCCACAGCTCGTCCTCACGAAGCGTCCCTCGGGATCGGTCCTCCGGGGGGATCTTCCCAACCCGCTTACTCCTCCCCCGGGCTGCCCCTTCCATCCCCGGTGTCCCCGACGCGTTCGGGGCTGTGACCAGATTGTCCCCGAACTCCAGGAAATTCACCCCGACCACCTGGTCGCCTGTCACGCGTGTTTCTGAGAGGCATCGGGACCAGAGGTTTCGCTCGGAAATAAAAAAGATCCGGAATTCCGGTTTGTGTCTCAAATTGGGTTGAGAACCCCTGTCGGTGTCGGATAGAATTTCATCGGGTTTTCGAAAACGTGCCAGTTTGGCTTTTCATCAATAAGCGCATCCTCGCATGACAGAAATATGGAATATTCCCGGGAGATCGCAGCATGGAGACACCAGCAGAGTCCAATGCGTCCATTCCCCCTGACATTGGAGAACTACTCCTTCAGGATGGGGTGGTGACTCGGGAAGAACTGGAGCGAGCCCGGCGGGTTCATGCCCGCCTGGAAGTCAAGTCGCGGCTTACGGAAGTGCTGGTCCGGCTCGGTTACACCGCCGAAAGCCAGATCCGCGATACGATGAAGAAATACAAACGCGATCTGCGTCTGGGCGATTTCCTCATCGAGATGCGTTTCATCACCGACGTTCAGTTGGAAAAAGCGCTGAAGCGACAGCAACAGGAGAAAAAACGGCTCGGCACGGTTCTGGTCGAGAGTGGGGTCCTCAGCGAAATCAACCTCTGCCGGGCCCTGGCAGAGCGTCTCGACTGCCCAATCATCGAGCCCGATTTGCGCATTCTGGACAAGACCCTGTTGAAACAGACCTCGGTCAAGTTCCTGCGCATGAACAACATGATCCCCTTTTCGCGTTCCAACGATGGGGTGGTTGTCATTTTCTCTGATCCACTGGATCAAAACAGCCTCGCCGCCGCCAACCAGCTGTACGGTCCCAGCATCCTGCCCGCCATTACGACTCAGACCGACCTGATCAAGTCGCTCGATGGTCTCGATGGTGGCGATTCGCAGGTTGAATCCGCCACCCGTGTGGAAACGGATTCAAACGATATTATCGGGATCGTGGATTACATCATCCAGTC
>DAOPYU010000542.1:0-2770 GCA_035353095.1 Candidatus Sumerlaeota bacterium
CAGAACAAAACGGGACGGGATAACTGGATCAACAGGATCCAGATCGAATCTTGTCTCATCCCGAAGACCCCGTTATCCCGTCCAGGTTGTCTGTTTATCACACTCTGCGCAGATACGGACACGAGACCCTGTCCCCAAAACAAAATCCGCAGAGGACACAGATTCGCGCAGATGTCCGGACGAATCGCTCCGCCTTTCCCTCTGCGTTTCATCTGCATCCTCTGCGGATGACTTCCTTAGGTGTCCCCGCCTCGATCAGACCAGTTGCGTCAGGCCCGGCATGGCCACTTCGGGCTTGGGCAGGGCGCCCAGTTCGTACTTCTGGGGCGAGAGATCGAGTTTCGAGGAGTTGAGGGCCCACTTCCACTGGATGCTGCGGCCCGTGTAGGCGCTCATGCGCACCATGAGGGCCGTCAGGGTGCTTTCGGCGATGCGGCGCCCCTCGTTGAGTTTCTTCCCCTCGCGGATGGCCGCGATCTGGTCGGCGTGCTGGATCAGGCACGGTTCGGGCAGCTGTCCCTCCCACTGGTAGGGGTTGGCGCCCTTGATCCAGCTGGTGTCCCAGCCCGAGTAGGCGGTGCCCTTCGTGCCGGTCAGGCGTTCGTTGCCGGGGCGGTCCGTCCCGTCAATCTGCGCGCCCAGGTAGGAGACCCGCACGTCGCCGGGGTAGGTCAGTTCGGCGGAGAAATGGTCGTACACATCGCCGAACTTATCGCCCGTGCGCGCCTGGCGCCCGCCGATCGCGGTCACCACTTCCGGCGTCGAACCCACCATCCAGTTCATGACGTCCAGTTCGTGGACGTGCATTTCGTCCACAAAGTCGCCCGAGAGCCAGGTGTGGAAGAGCCAGTTGCGGATCTGCCACTCCATATCGCTCCACTGCGGCTGGCGCTCCGCCGGGCCCCAGCTGCGCATGGCGTCCCCCATCCGGACGCACACACCGCCGGTAATGTCGCCCAGGGCGCCGTCGCGCAGGCGTTTCATCAGTTCAACGCGGTGGACCATGCGCCGGGCCTGGGTGCCGGCGACAATCGTCAGGTTCTTCTGATCGGCCAGGTCCGCCGACTCGATGACCGACCGGACCCCGACGGGGTCCACGGCCACCGGTTTTTCGATAAAGGCATGCTTGCCCGCCGTAATGGCCGCGCGCAGGTGCTGCGGCCGGAAATGCGGCGGCGTGGTCAGGATCATCAGGTCCACATTCGGGAGTTGTACGACCTTCTGAATTGCGTCGAACCCGACAAAACTCGTCTCGGGCGTCACCTTGATGCGGTTCGCGGCTTCCGGCCCGAAGGCCTTGCGAAGCTCTTCCAGACAGGAATCGAGCCGGTCCTTGAACACGTCGCCCATGGCGACCAACTCGACCCCCGGTGTCGAGTTCAGGCACATCGTCGTGTCGTGAAGCCCGCGCCCGCCACAGCCGACCAGGCCCACCCGAATGGTGTCGGAACCGGCCGCGGCCGCGCGCCCGGCCCAGCCGGAGACCGCCAGAGCCGCCGAAGCGACCGCCGCCGTCTTGATGAATCCTCTGCGGGTCACCCCCGAGGTTTTTCCACTGGTTTTCATGTCTTTCTCCTTCCTTACAGGACGTCAAATCATGCCCGTGCGAATATTTCTGAGAAACAGATAGTCGCAAAACGATAAAAAGTGCAAGCCCTTTCCGCTCCCCAGTTTTTCTCAAAACCGCCCCACTGGGCCTTTTTCAAGACTCCAGCACTCGGGAAACAGGAGTTATCGCCCCTTTTTCTTTTTTTCTTGAGGGAAAAATGGAAGATCCCTCAAGCAGACCGGGGCCGGCGCCTTCTCTCAGACACCGGCCCCGGTCGAATGTTCCTCGACAATCTGTTGCGTCTGGACGCGCACGCGATCAGACTTCCAACTCGCTCCCCGTGATCAGTTTGTACACTTCCAGGTAACGCTGGCGGGTCTGCTCGATGATGTCGTCGGGAATAACCGGCGCCGGAGGGGTCTTGTTCCATCCCGTCCCCACCACCCAGTCGCGCACGAACTGCTTGTCGTAGCTGACCGGGGGTGCATCGGGCCGGTACGAATCGGCCACCATGAACCGCGACGAATCGGGCGTCAGGACCTCGTCAATCAGGATGACGGTCCCGTCCGGCTCGACACCAAACTCGAACTTCGTGTCGCAGAGCGTGATCCCCTTGGGCTGGAGGAACTCGTGGGCGAACTTGTAGAGCGCGATGCTGCGCGAACGGGCGATCTCGAACACGTCGTGTCCGACCAGATCGGCGGCCGCGGCCTCGGTGATGTTGATGTCGTGGCCTTCGGATTCCTTGGTGGACGGAGTGAAAATCGGCCCGGGCAGACGGCTGCGCTGCTTGAGTCCGGCGGGCAGACTGTGACCCGAGGCCACCCGCCCGTTGTTTTTCTGGTAATCGGCCCAGGCGGAGCCGTCCAGATACCCCCGCACGACACACTCGATAGTGAGCGGCGTGGCTTTTTTACAAAGAAGCGAACGTCCCGTCAGCTGATCGGCGTATTCCTGCGCCGCCGCCGGGAAGTCGGCCACGTCGAAACTCACGACATGGTTGGCCGTGACGTCTTTCGCCTGCTCAAACCAGAAGCGCGAGATCTGCGTCAGGACGCGCCCCTTGTCCGGCACGCCGTTGGGGAACACGACGTCGAACGTCGAAATGCGGTCCGTCGCAACCAGAAGCAGGTACTTGCCCAGGTCATAGATGTCGCGCACCTTGCCGCGCGCCTTGAGATTGAGTTTCGGACAATCGGTTTGCAGTAGAGCGGGTTTCAT
>DAOPYU010000543.1:0-2764 GCA_035353095.1 Candidatus Sumerlaeota bacterium
CCGCAACAGTGCGGAAGTGCTCGATTTGCTTGACCTGGCCCATCTGTTTGTTTCTGCCGACAGTGGGCCGCCCCATTTCGCTTCTCTGAAAGAGGTTCCGTCCATTGTTTTTTTCGGGCCGGAGTGCCCGATGCTTTATGCCCCTCTGGGCGAGAACATCCGTACCGTCTATCTGGGACTGCATTGCAGTCCGTGCGTGTCGGCGTTCAACCATCGGGATACGCCGTGTACCGACAATCAGTGTCTGCGCCGTATCGAGCCGTCCGACGTCTTGAAACTGGCGCAGGAATTGCTTGGGTCGGGCCAGAATTCGTCCTCTTGATTTTTTCGGTTTCTTCTGGAACTTGACCTTGCCGCCGGTGTCAGATGTGGAGTATTCTACGGAAGATCGCAGACACGTCGATTTCCCGTCTGCGGCTCCACGGAAACAAAAAAAGTCCGCCCGTATGAAACGGCGCTCAACGGAAAGGAATGAAAAACATGAAACGGATAATTCCCGCAATTGGCATTCTGATGGCGTTTACGCTGACCAGTTCCCTGCCGATGGCGCAGGAAGCCGAGAAGGCCTCCCAGAAAAAACCCGAGACCCTGGCCGAGAAGGTCAGCTACATGGTCGGGATTCAGATGGGCAACAGCGTTAAGAAAGTGCCGGTCAAGGTCAACATGGATCTCTTCATGCGGGGCTTCAATGACGCCCTGGAAGGGCGCAAACCCCTGTTCACGGAAGAAGAGTCAAAGCAGATCCAGCAGGAATTCATGGACAAGGTGAAGAAGGAACGCGAGGATCAGGGGAAGAAAAACCTGGACGCGGGAAAAGCCTTCCTCGAAGAGAACAAGAAAAAAGAGGGCGTGGTGACGATCGAGAGCGGACTGCAGTATCTCGTGTTGCGCGATGGGGACGGCCCCATGCCCACGGAGGCTGACGATGTGACGATCCATTTCCGCGGGATGACGGTGGACGGCAAGGAGTTCAACAAGTCGTACAAGGGCGAAACGCCCACCGAGACGGACAAGCCTCTGACCTTCCCCCTGCGCCGGCTCGAAGACGGCCGGGGCGCGGCCATCGAGGGGTGGCTTCAGGCTATGCCGCTGATGAAGGTCGGCTCGAAGTTCCGTCTGTTTGTCCCCGGGGAACTGGCCTATGGCGAGCGTGGGTTGCCGAATGTGGAACCCAACGCGACGGTGATTTTCGACATCGAACTGCTCAAGGCCGAAAAGAGCAAAGTGGCTGATACGGAGGACGAAACGGCGGATGACGCGGCCAAACCGGGCGATCAGCCGACGAAAGACGGCCAGACGACCCAGAGCGCCGAGAAGAAAGCCGACGAAGCGGCCAAGTAACGGCGGCCCCGCAGGTCCCCGAATTGAAATTCAGTGAGTTCTCCGCCCCACCCGCATTGCCGCGGGTGGGGCGGGTCTTTTATGTGGGTCCCGAAAATCGGAAAATCGAAAACATGTTTGCTTGTGAAACGGTCGGAAGGTTGACTTTCCCGCTCTCGATTTCTACAATCCGTCCAACAGTCCGAGGCAATGAGCGGTTTTATTTTTTTCTGAAACGAAAAGGGGATGGGTCATGTGTGGAACGGTGTTGAAAAGTGTGGTGCGCTTGAACATCTGGAAAATCCTCGCGATTTTCTGCTGGCTGGGGGGACTGAGCGTTTCGGCAGTCGAACCGTCTCGAGGGATGCTCGACCTGAAGGGCCCGGATGCGCTTTCCCGTCTCAAGACCGAATACAACGCCCGGGTTGAAACGGTTTCCAACGACCCGGGACAACCCTGCCTCCGGGTGCAGACCCCGGCCAGTCCCCACTGGCCCGGTATCACCCTCCCCGCGCCCAATGGCGTGTGGGATCTGTCGAACTTTGCCGCCGTCGAAATCACGGTTCGCAACACGGGTCAGGAGCCGCTTCCGCTCGCGAGCCGGGTGGACAACGCCGGAGCGGATGGGAGCAAGAACTGTGCGACCGCCGGCGAGAAGGTGGCGCCGGGAGAAACCGCCACGCTTCGGCTTTCTCTCGGCTCGGCCCCCTGGCGGTTGAGCAAGCCGCTCAAACTGAACGGGATGCGGGGCGCGCCCGCCTTCAACGAACCGATAGACCCCGCGAAGGTCACACAGGTCCTGGTGTTTCTCAACAATCCCAAGAGCGACCACACATTCGAGGTTCTGGACATCCGGGCGGTGGGGCAGGTTCAGACGCTCGATTCCGACACGTTTATCCCCTTCATAGACCGCTACGGGCAGTTCAAACACGCCGCCTGGCCGGGGAAAATCCAGTCGGACGCCGACTTCCAGACGCGCCGCGACGAGGAAGAAAAGGACCTGAAAGCCCATCCGGGCAGCGAGGCCTGGGACAAATGGGGAGGCTGGGAGAAGGGACCGCAGCTGAAAGCGACCGGATTCTTCCGCGTGGAGAAAAAAGGGGACACCTGGTGGCTTGTGGACCCGGACGGGCGGCTCTTCTGGTCGCACGGGGTAGATTGTGTCTGTGCTTGGAACGCCACTACGCCGGTGACGGACCGCGAGTCGTACTTTGCGGAACTGCCCCAGGCCGGGTCTCCCTTCGAGCGGTTCTATGGAACGGCCAACTGGGCGCCGCATGGTTTCTACAAGGGAAAACCCTCGTATCGCACCTTCAATTTCACCGCCGCCAACCTGCAGCGCAAGTATGGCGAGGAGTCCTCTCGAGCCTTTGCCGATCTGGCCCACCGCCGCCTGCGCAGCTGGGGCATGAACACCATCGCCAACTGGAGCGACGCCAGCATC
>DAOPYU010000544.1:0-2757 GCA_035353095.1 Candidatus Sumerlaeota bacterium
GAAACTCACGGGAAATCTTTCGTTTTCGAGTTCCCCCTTGACCGCTTCCGCGTCACCCCCTATGATGAACGGCATTGCAGGGAGGGGACTGCGAGAAGGAGGCGGTTTGTTGCGTATAGGTATTGTCTGCTATCCGACGTATGGCGGGTCCGGGGTGGCGGCCACGGAGTTGGGACGGCATCTGGCCGCCGCCGGCCACCAGGTCCACCTGATCTCGCACGACCGGCCGTTCCGGGCGGTGGATTCCTTTCAGGAAAACCTCTATTTCCACCAGATCGCCTCGGTGCGCTACCCCGTGCTGCGCAGCGAACTTTACACCCTCACGACCGCCGTCAAGATGGCCCGGCTCGTCGAGGACCAGCAACTCGACATCCTCCACTCGCACTACGCCGTGCCCCACGCCGTCAGCGCCATGCTGGCGCGTCAGCTGGTCCCGGAAAGCCGCGTCAAACTGGTCACGACCCTCCACGGCACCGACATCACGCTGGTGGGGAGCAACCCGTCCCTGGCGCCGGTGGTCTGCCTGGGCCTCTCGCAGTCCGACGCCGTGGTGGCCGTTTCGAACTGGCTGGCCGAGGAAACGCGCCAGCGCTTCGGCCTCTGCACGTCGTGCCGGGTGATTCATAACTTTGTGGACACGGCGGTGTTCCGTCCCTCGGAAAACCCCTGCTGCTGCGCGCGCGAGTGCCTGGCGAAGCCCGAAGAGAAAATCGTGGTCCATGTCTCGAACTTCCGCCCGGTCAAGCGGATCGGGGACGTCGTGCGCGTCTTCAGCCGGATCGTGCGGGAAACGCCCGCCGTCCTGCTCATGGTGGGCGACGGTCCCCAGTACGACGAAGCGGTGCAACTGGCCCAGGAACTCGGAGTCGCACAGCAGATTCGGTTCCTCGGCCTGCAGGACGACGTGCGCACGCTCCTGGGCTTCGCCGACCTGTTCCTGTTCCCGAGCGAGTACGAATCGTTCGGCCTGGCGGTGCTCGAGGCGATGGCCTGCGGCGTGCCGGTGGTGTGCTCGAACGGCGGCGGGTTGCCGGAAGTGATGGTGGACGGCGAGACCGGGTTCCTGTGCGGGGTGGGGCAGGTCGAGGCGATGGCCGCGCGCGCCCTGGACATCCTGAAGAACCCCGAGCGGGCCCGCGCCCAGGGAGCGGCGGGCCGCGCCCGGGCCATCCAGTATTTTTCGCCCCGGCAGGCCATCGCGGCCCACGAGGCGCTTTATCAATCCCTGATGGCGGGGGAGCGCCCGTCATGAACGCTTTCCCGGAATCTTCAACAGGGCGATTTCGCCCGTTCCGTCCTCGATTCGAATGGAAATGGATCCTCCCGGCTGCGCTCGGGTGGCTGCTGGCCGTGTCGGTCGGACACGCCCAGTTCGACCTGGTGGACCTGGAATTCTCACGGGACGGCCAGTATCTGGCCACCCTCAGTGCGCGTGGAATCCTGACGGTCTTCGACACGAAGGCCCGGACGGTGGCGTTTCAACTCGATGGAGAAGTGTGTGGCTCGTCGGTGGCCTGGAAACCGGACGCCAACCTGCTGGCCGTGTCGGTGGACCAGGGCGAAGGAGCCGACCTCTGGCTCCTGGACCCCCACAAGGGTCTGGTTCAGCGGGTGACCACCCATCCCGCCCAGGATCTTTCGCCCCAATGGACCGACGAGGGACGTTCGCTGATTTTTGTCTCCTGGCGACAGGAAGGGGCGGACCTTTTCCAGATCGCGCTCGAAACGGGCGAACCGGCCCAGCCGTTTGTCCAGCGCCCCTTCGATCAGTGGGAACCCTGCGCCCGACCGGATGGAACGGCGGTCGCCTACCGCAGTCTCGAAAACGGGAAACCGGAAATCTGGGTCAAGATGGCCGGGAAGGAACCGCGCCGGGTCGGCGAGGCGGGACTTCCCCCCCTGAACACCGAGGCGTGCCGTCTGACCTGGGACCCCGCCAGTGGCGCCCTGCTCTATGTCGTACGCGACGAGAACAAGGCCATGCTGCATGGGTTCAACCCGAAAAACGGCAAGGACCAGGTTCTCCTGACCCGGCTCGACCTGCTGGCCGCCCGATACGAATCCGAAAAAGGCTGCCTTTACCTCGAAGCCGACCGGGCCTTGCTGGCTCAGACACGCGAGAAACTGTTTTCCGAAGACACGCCCGAGGGAATCGAACCCGTCGAGCCGACCGGGTTGAGGCTGGGCCGGATGGACCTCGGCTCGCGCGACGGCCAGCCGTTGTGGGCCGCCGTCTGCGAGGGACGCTGTGTGGCCCTCCGGGAAGGGGACGCCGCGCCGGTCTTTCTGTATCCCGATCTGGAAAGCGCCCTCCTGCTGGCGGAACGATTCTATGCCCGGAAGCAGGGCAAGCAGGCCGAAGCGCTCTATGCCCGGCTCGGCGCCGAACTCACCGTCCCCCAGGAGATTGTGGCCATGCGGCGCCACCACGCCGCGTTTCTGCGGCGCCAGGGCATGGTCGTCCCCGCCCTGACGGAACTCAACCGTCTGGCCGACGCCGAACCCCCGATCGCCAACACTCTCGATATTACGGAACTTCAGGGCGCCATTCTGCTCTATGAACTGCGCGACTTCACCGAAGCGCGCCACCTCTTCACCAACCTGGCCGCCGTGGCCAGCAAGGACGCCTGGGACACCGAGGGCTGGGCGCTGGCGTTGACCTTCCTCGATCAATACCAGAAAACCCTCGCCCCCGCGTTCGTGGATGCCCACGCCGCCCTGCGCCGGCGCGACGGCGCCGCGGCCCTGAAGGCCATG
>DAOPYU010000545.1:0-2754 GCA_035353095.1 Candidatus Sumerlaeota bacterium
GTTTCTTTCCCCAGCGGTACACCCAGTCTGGTTGAGTCCCGTTGACTTGGGTTTATAACTGAGGTCTTCAGCAACGGAGGGAAAGTCATTCTCAAAAAATTCGTCCCGGGAGGGGCGATTCTGGCGCCGTCACCCGGGAGAAAGGGGCGGAGGATCGGTCACGGTGTCACCGGGTGATGCAGTAGCGAAAGCTGGTCCAGCTGGGGCCCCCGCTTTTGTTTTCGATGACATCGAGCAGGTGGCCGCCGTGGTCGGTCAGGAAACGGGTCACTTCGTCACGGGGAATGCCGTACATTTCCATCCGGGGTTCTCGGAGGCGGAGCGTCCGGATCGTCTGGAGGAAATTGCACAGGGGAGCGGGAAGAGATTGGTAGAGTCGCCGGAGCCCTCCCGCCTTTTCGGGTTCTGGGGCCGGGCGGGGGGCGATGCGTTCGCCCGGCAGTTGGAAGACCAGCAGGCCGCCGGGCTTGAGGATGCGCAGGAACTCGAGGAGGTACCCCTTCGAGTAGCGGGGCTCCATGTGCTGCAGGGTGATGTTGGTGTAGATGAAGTCGAACTGACGGTCCGGGAAGAGCCGCAGGTCGCTTCGTTCGTTGAGGTGGTACTGGCATTTCTCGCCGAAGCGATTGATCCGCCGGGCCTGCTCGATCATCGAGGGGGCGATGTCCACCCCCGCGACCCGGTCGAAATGGGCCGCCAGGGCCTGGGTCAGGCGCCCGACCCCACAGCCGAAGTCCAGGGCGTGGCCGCGTTGCAGGGGACGATTCAGAGTGGCGATATAGTCCAGCAGGGCGTCCACTTCCTGGACGCCGAGTTGCAGGAACTCTTCCAGGTCCCACTTGTTGTCCTTTTTGTCGGCCCACGAGACAATGGCGAAAAGGGGGTCTTTCCGTCCATAGGCGTCCCAGTTTTTTTGCAGTTGCCGGATGTCCATCGAGGGGCCTTTCAGTTTCTCCGCACCATGGCGGTTCCCGGTCTTCGGGGTGGGAGAGCTCAGGGAACGCGAACCAGTTCGACACGGCGCAGATTCATCACGGACGGACCGGGTTTTTTTGTGGGCCGGATCGAAAGGGTCTGTTCTTCCGCGTTGACGATTTCGAGAGTCCCGGCCCGGACGACGGTGAAATCCTCGGCGGTCCGGGTGGCCGGGACCTTGGCGGCATACTGATGGCCGTTGCATTCGATGGCCAGTGTGCTGCCCTCGGAGCCGGGCTGGCAGGCCAGGAGGAGGCGGACGCGGTACTTGCCCGGGGTCAGGCGCACGCCCTTCCAGTCGAGGAAAGCGCCGGCATTGGTCCAGGAACCGAGGTAGTCTTTCTGCGCGTCGTATTTAGGCAGGGGCGCCGAACCGCCGATGTGGGCCTGCCGCGCCGACAGGATCGCCCACCACCGGGTGTCGAAATTCAATTCCAGCGCTTTCTGGTTGCGAAAGACCTGAAGGGGCAGGCGGCTGGCGTTCGGGGCCGCTTTCTCGTAGATGAACAGCAGCGCCTCGTAATCGGTCACTTTTTCACCGGCACACTGGGTCAACACATCGCCGGTTTTCAATCCCACTCGAGCGGCCAGAGAGTCGCCGGGCACTTCGAGCATCCGCAGGCCGGACTGGTCGGGCAATCCCGCTACGGACCGTTCCCCGGGGGTGGTGACGTTCCGGACCCGCGCGCCCAGCCAGTTGTACTCCCGGGATTCCTGCGGCAGGGGCGCGGAGGGGGGGGTGTCCTGGAAGCGGGGTTGTTCGGCTTCGAGTCGCAGGGTCGGTTTGAGAACGCCAAACTGATCCATGCGGATATTCTGGAATCCCAATTCCAGGGCGGGAGAGCCGGCGCGAATCCGGAAGTCTCCCTGTCGCGGGTTCTCAAACATCGGGTCGCCCGCCTTGCTCTGGAGATCGAGGTGCAATTTCTGGGATTGTTCGAGGACTTGGGGGTTGGGCAGGAGGTTGAAATTGATTTCTTTCCCCCAATAGTTCATCTCGATGGGCTGGTAGGCGGTCTGGACAATGTTGCAGACGAAACGGTCGTTGGAATTGCGGAACCAGACGTGGGGGTGGAAACTGTTGTTGACGAGGATATTGTTTTCGACCGTGCGGTTGAACCCCTCGCGCAGTTTGATGCCCCCGTTGAGGCAGAGGTTGCCGAAGATGCGGTAGTTGCTCGATCCATCGTCGAGGTCAATGTCCCAGCCGTGGTCGCAGCGCCAGCGGTTGAAGCGCAATTCGATCGGCTTGACAACGTCGAGCAGCGGCAGGTCGGGATGTTCGGCGCACTGGCGCTGCATCTGTTTGTAGTTGGAGCGCCAGTAGCGGTCGCGCCCCCAGGAATTGAACGCGCCGTGGTCGCCGGTTTCGAGCACGGTGTCGAAGACGTCGTTCCACTCGATGAGGTGCCCGCCCCAGGTTCCGTCGCCGATGTTGATGCCCGCCCGGGGCACGTGATAGATGCTGTTGTGGCTGACGGTGATGTCCTGCGACATGGAAATTTCGACCCCGGCGCTCTGTTTCTCGACGGTCCCGATGGTGTGGATCAGGTTGTCGCGCAACACGCAGCGGGCCGGGAAATTGTTTCCTTTGGGGCCGGGAGTCCAGTCCATCCGGTCCAGTTCCACGGACTTGTTGTAGTGGAAGGAGGGGGAACGCACGCAGTCGGTATCGCCCACAAAACAGACGCCGCTGGCTCCGGCTCCGGTGATTTTGCAGCCCGAGATTTCGAGGTCGCGGTTGTAATTGTTCACAAAAAGGGCGTTGCCTCCGACCTG
>DAOPYU010000546.1:0-2749 GCA_035353095.1 Candidatus Sumerlaeota bacterium
ACTGGATGGTGCTCTTCCTTGACACGGACGCGAACCCGAAGACCGGGTGGATGGGGTACGACTTTGTGTTGAACCGGACCGGCGCCGGGGAGGGGACCGCGACCCTGGAGAAATGTCAGGGGAACGAATACAAATGGGGCGATCCGGTTGCCGTTCAGTTGCGCGCGGTCGGGTCGGAACTCGAGGTGGCGATCCCGAAGAGCGCGTTGGGGGTGACGGCGGCGACGCGATGGATTGATTTCAAGTGGGCGGACAATATCCAGCAGACGGGCGAGTGGAGCGACTTCACCCTGAACGGCGATGTGGCGCCCAACGACCGGTTCAATTATCGGGCGTTACTGGAAGCGAAACCGTAAGACGATCTGTTTCTGTTTGTTGTCGGGATTTCATTTCGCTTGGAGTGGAAGCGGGAGGGGTGGTATGGTCGGTTCGGGTCTCGCCTGTGCCGTGGAGTCCGGTTCTGGAACGTGGAAAGGATTCGTTCTCGATGTGGGAAGCCATACGGTCCAATAAACGCAAATCCCTTCTCCTGTTGTTCAACATGGCGTTCGTGTTGCTGGCGTTGGGTTTTCTTATCGGCGTGGGGATTTCGGCGCTCTGGAACGTGAAGCCGTACGCAAATCTCCCCTCCAGCAGTTCCCAGCATTATCGTCTTCCCACGGCGGAGGCGGAACCGGGCGCTCCCCCGACGCGGGAGGAGTTTCTTCGGAATCCCCGGTTGTGGTTCAACCTGAGCGGCGGTTTCATCGGCATGTCGGTGGCCGCGGTGATCTGGTTTTTCATGATGCTGGCGGCGTATTACGAAGGGGACTCGATTCTGCTGGCGTCGAACCGGGCGCGACCGATCGAGAAACGGGACCATCCCCAGTTGTTCAACATTGTCGAGGAAATGGCCATTGCGGCGGGGCTTTCCACGCCGCCCCGGGTGTATATCATCGAGGATCAGTCGCTCAACGCGTTCGCCACGGGGCGCAGCCCGGAGCACGCCACGATTGCGGTCACGTCGGGACTTCTGGGGCGGCTCAATCGCGACCAGTTACAGGGCGTGGTCGCGCATGAGATGTCGCACATCCTGAATCGCGACATCCTGTTCATGACGCTGATGGGGGTCATGGTGGGGTCTATCGTTCTGATCTCCGACCTGTTCCTGAGAGGGGTGTATCACGGGCGCGTGTCCGACGATGAGGGGAAACTGGGGATTCTGTTGTTTGTGGTCGCGCTTCTGTTCGCGCTGGTGGCGCCGTTCCTGGCCCAGGTGATCTACTTCGCCAGTTCACGCCGGCGCGAGTATCTGGCTGACGCGTCGGCGGTTGTGCTCACGCGGTATCCGGAAGGGCTGGCGTCGGCCCTCCAGACGATCTCCGACGACGAACACCCCATGACCTGCGTCAACAAGGTCACGGCGCCGATGTACATTGACAACCCGTTCAAGGGGAAACGGTCCTTCTTCTCGGGGCTGACGAGTACGCACCCCCCTATCGAGGAGCGGATTCAGATCTTGCGGTCTATCGGTGGGGCGGTTTCGTACGGGGCCTACCAGGCGGCGTGGCAGCGGGTGGGGGGGAAGCGCGAGGCGCTGCCTCCGTCCGTGCTCGCCGGGGATCGTCCGCTCGATGCGCGGGAGGCCACGCCGGAGCCGGAGATTTCGCATCGGGATCAGATGAGGCAGGCGACGGACCTGCTGCGCAAGGCGAATGACTACCTGTTCCTCGGGTGTGTTTGTGGATTGCGGATCAAACTGCCCCGGGAGTTCAAACAGGATCATCTGGAATGCCCGCGGTGCCATCGCGAAGTGGCGGTTCCCGTGGCGCAGTTGGCCGCCGCGCAACAGGTGGCGGAGGCGCTCTCCGCTCCGTCTGTTTCAGGGACACCTCCCGCGATTCCGGCTCCAACGCTCCAGGCGCCCCCCTTGGAAATCACGCACGACGACACGAAGTGGATGACGTTCCAGTGCCGGTGCGGGCACAATATCAGTCTGTCCCCGGGATTCGGCGCGCCGCAGGTGCGGTGCCCGAAGTGTGCCAGCGCGATCCGGGTCCGGCATGCGGCGGCGGTGTGATGCAACTTGTCGAAGGGAAAAGGATTCTGAAGGTGTCTGTTGAAGTTCGCAGGTGTGGATGGGTGTTGGGAGGGGCGCTGACGTTGTTCTTGTGTTCCTGTGCCGGGAATCGGTTGCTGGGGCCGTCTTCGGCTTCCGTTGCGGGTTCTCAGGAAGTCGTCGTCTTCTCCGATCAGGCGAAGGTAGCGACTCTCACGGTTCAGGTTCAGGGGTTTCGGAGCGAGAAAGGGTTTGCCCGGGCCGCGCTTTTCAAGAGCGGGGACGGGTTCCCGAGCGAGAGCGGGAAGGCGCTTCTGCGGGTCGAAGCGCCGGTTCGGGGAGGGACGGCCACCCTGGTCTTCCGGGAGGTTCCGACGGGCGCGTACGCGGTTTCGGTGATGCACGACGAGACGGGGGATGGCACGCTCGATGTGTCCGGTCTGGGAATTCCCCGTGAGGGGTTTTGTGCGTCGAACGATGCGATGGGGGTTCTGGGGCCGCCGTCATTCGAACAGGCCCGGTTCGACCTCAATCAGTCCGACCAACGCATCGAACTCAAGATGCGGTATTTTCTGCCGCTGGAGCCGTGAACGTGCGTATTCTCCTGGTCAATCCGCCCAACAGTGGCCGCAGCATTCCGGAAGAGCAGTACGGGATCACTTCGATCAAGCAGATTTTCCGGGGGGAGCCGCTTGCGCTCGAGACCCTGGC
>DAOPYU010000547.1:0-2727 GCA_035353095.1 Candidatus Sumerlaeota bacterium
CCGGCGAACAAACGCATCACCATCACGAGCACCGACGTGTACACCAACACCAGCACGCCCGCGCCGTCACCCAGAGAAGGCATCGCCTTACCCATGGACTCGGTCATCGCCTTGGTCATCCACGTGCCCGGCCCCAGTTCGATCGAAGCCGAAATCCCCATGGCAATGAAGAGCAGCCAGAACGCCAGAGTCCCGAACGTACCCGAGCACATGTCGCCAAACGACTGACCACTCTCCGCCTGCTCGGTTTTCGGGAACTTCTGACCGGTAAACAGGATGCCGTAGGCTACCGTCGGGATCAACACCAGCACCAGTTTCATCTGCCACGCGGTAAAGGCCGCTTCCGCGCTGATCCCCATCTTGTCAATCAGGAAGGAAAGCACCCCGCCGATCGCGATCCCGCCTGGGAACCACATGTGCAGCAGGTTCATCTTCTGAACGCGCGTGCTTTCATCCGGGAAAATCGTCGTCACCAGCGGGTTCACCACCCCCTGTACGGTACCATTGCCCAACGCCATAATCAGACCGCCCACAAAAAGCGCAATGAACGGATTGCTCGGAGTCAGTTTCTCCGCAAACATCATAACCAGAGGCCCGATCAGGTGGCAAAACATTGCCACACGCATCAGCAGCCCCATCCCGATCTTGTCGCACATCGGACCGAAGATCCAGATCGCGATCGTGAACCCCCACAACGTCGCCCCACCGATCCAACCCGCCTGCGCGTCAGACAAACTGTAAGCTTTTGTCAACTGGGGTATAATAGACGACATCACCCCAAACACAACTGAGGTGGAAATCAACGAGACCCGGCTGGCCAGAAACAGCCGCCCCGGGTTGACCCCCGTCAGCCCCCCCCCTTGAGCTACACTCCCATTCTCCGCCATTTCCTTTTTCTCCTTCTCGCGCGTTCCCTTGGTCCGCTCTCGCCCACGCTCGCGCGCGGCAACGCCCTTCCCAGGCGCCGGGACCGGAACCCCCTCTTCAAACCCGTCCAGACGGGTTAGATTCCCCGATCCACCCAACCGATTCGGAGCCGCCCGCATCACGCGGACGGCTCCGAACCCTTTTCCCTGTCAGTTTCCCTGAATTTCCGAAAGCGCCTTCACTTTCAGATTCCGGAAAGAAATCGGCGTGCCGTGGTACTGCAAGCCGAGATGCCCGACCCGGGCCATGTCCTTATACGCGTACTTGAACTTGTTCTTGGCGCCGTCGGGGTTCTTGCCCGCTTCGGTCCACTTGTCCAGGTCCGCGTTGACCACCTGCGTGCCGTTGAGGACCACCACGATCTGCGACCCCTTGGCCAGGATCGTGTAGTGGTTCCACTCGCCCGCCTTCTTCACCAAGTTCTTCGCCGGCGCCTGCACGTCGAAAAGGCCACCGCAATCCTCCGCGGGCTTCGACTGCTTCTGCTGCGCGATCTGCACCTCGATGGCCGTGTTGAGCCAGTCTTCAATTGAGGCGCAACGCAGGAACACGCCGCTGTTGGTATTCTCGGCGCACTTGAATTCCAGGTCAAAGACGAAATCGCCGAACTTGTCGCGCGACCAGACATCGCCCTTACCCTTCGACTCGAGTACGCCGTCCTTGAACTCCCAGCCGCCCTCATCCTGGATCGTATGAGCCGCGAAATCCTGCTCCGTCGGTTCGATGAAGGAGGAGGCGTCCAGCGCGCTCGTCACCAGGTTGAAGTACTGCACGCACTTCGCCAGTTCCGGCATCGCCTTGTTCCAGTGGTACTCGTACTCAATCGCGAACGTCCCGCGGAAGTTCTGCCGTTTGAGTTCGCCCAGCAGCGCCCAGGCGTCACTCTGGCCGGTTCCCCACGGCGTATCGTGCCACTCGCGATCCTCCGCCTCTTTCGCCTTTTCATCCTGGTCGAGGTCCTTGAAATGCAGACTGATGATATGCCCCTCGAGTTTCTTCAGGCTCTCGAGCGGGTCCAGCCCCGAACGGCGGAAGTGGCCCGTGTCGGCGCACGCCCCGATCCGCTTCGAACGCCCCTGAATCACCTTCAGGACCGATTCCGGACTCCAGTAGGGCGACGGTTTCGGGTGGTTGTGAATCGCGATGTTGATCTGGAACTCCTCGACCAGCTTGTCGAGCAGGTCGAAGTCCTTCTCGGCCGGTTCCGACACAATCGTCTCGATTCCCATCTCTTTGGCGAATTCGAACAACTTGCGCCAGGCTTCCGGGCTGTCGGCGCCCGTCACACCGAAATTCACCAACTTGACGTCGGCCTCTTTCAGCTTGTCGAGCATCTTCTTCTTCGCGTCGGCGGGCATGTTCACGTCCACCTTCACGTCGCCGTCCTTGCTCAACTTCTGACCCGGAAACGCCTCGATCACCTTCAACCCCAGTTCCTTGTTCTGATCCACCGCCTCGAAGAAGGTCTGCTGGTTGAACGTGTAGGCCTGCATCCCCAGACGCCAGCCCAGATTGTCCGCACCCGCATCGGGCGCCACCACCTGCTGCGCCTGAACCGAACCCAGCAGACCCGCCAGCGCCACCACCACCCACACCAGCCGTCTCATTTGTCTCGTCATTTCAGGGTCCTCCTTGCGATTGCGTCACGCGCTCAGTACGTGCGGTACGACTTCTTCACATACGGCATCGCCTCGGGCAGGTTCTTGACCTTGCACTCCTTCGAGTTCCACACGATTTTCTTCCCCGTGCGGATGGCCAGATTGCCCAGGATCACGAACTCCGACAGGTAACTGGCGTAGT